>JALTZY010000014.1 GCA_027045905.1 Paracoccaceae bacterium | reverse complement strand
GGATTGCGAGCCAGGATAAGGCCCGGTAAAGCCCTATAAATCGCGCTGAGCATGACTTGAAATCCGGAGGCCTTGCGCCGTGTGGGTTCGAGTCCCACCGCCCGCACCAGAGCTTTCGCGGCCGGAGCCTTCGCGCAAGAGCCTTCGCACAAGGAGCGAGGGAATACCTCGGGGCCGGGACTGCGCAAGATGTGCTGTCCGGCCCCGTTTTTTGCAGAAAATCGTGCCCGCCCGGGCGCATTCGCTCAGGCGCGGGCGACCTCAGGAGGCTTCGGCCACGTTTTCGCAGCCGGCGATTTCGTGGATCATCGAGCGCAGGTGGTTCTTTACCTTTTCGTCGCGAATCGATGTCAGCGCCTGCACCGCCTTTGCCGTCTGGTCATCCATCAGCGTCACGGAGACGGATTCGGATTTGCCCGAGGCGAGCCCTTCGAAGAAATAGGCGGGGGGCACGTCGAGCAGCTGCGACAATTCATAGAGCTTGCTGGCGGAGACGCGGTTGTAGCCGGTCTCGTATTTCTGCAATTGCTGGAAGGAGAGGCCCAGCTGTCTGGCCACGGCGGACTGGGTCAGGCCGCGCACGAGGCGGGCCTGGCGGATCTTCTTTCCTACATGGATGTCCACAGGATGCACCATCTATGTCACCTTTCGTTTCTTCCCGCGAAAGGAGAAACGATTCTTTGCGCCGTTTTTCAATTGGTTACCCTTGTGCTGGGGCGGTAAAGAGATGTTATAATGATGGATGTTTCATGCACCGTCTCGCTAAAGGGAGGTGCAAGAGGAGGAAAACATTGGTATATTTCCTGCAGGTGGAAGTACGCTTCTGGCGGGAGGGGCGGGGCGGGGATGCGCGCCATGGGTGAATTCAGCCCCTCGCCGCTGCTGTTCGAGCAGATGCGCAGCTTCGTCGAGCTGGCCCAGACCCTCAATCTGTCCGAGGCGGTGAAGAATCTGAACAGCACCCGTCAGACCGTGCGCCGCCACATCGCCAGCCTCGAAGAGGTGCGTGGCGAGCCGCTGTTCAGGCTCGAGGATCGCCGCTATGCGCTGACCCCGGCCGGCAAGCGCGCCCTGCGCGAGGCCCAGGAGCTGCTGGCGCGGGCGCGCTCCTGGGTGCAGGATGCGTCCGGCCACCGGCGGGGGCTGTTCTACCTGACCGCTTCCCATGACGAGGGGTTTACCTATTTCCTGCAGCAGCAGCCGCTCAGCCTGATGTGGAACAGCGACTCCGACCTGCTGCCCTATGGTTTGCGCTGCTGGGCCGAGGCGCGCGGACAGATCGAGCATCCAGCCTTTCAGAAGGTCCGCCCCTGGCTGATGATCTTTCGTCGTCTGGCCGATGACTGGGTCTGCGTGGAGGTGGGGGAGAAGTCGTCCTTTGCCACCTGGTACGGCTGGGAGCGCACCCGCTCTTCGGTCGGCCACGGCATCGCCAGCCTGCCCGGGGGCAGCGGCTTCGCCGATCTGCTCAGCCAGCCCTTTCAGGAGACGCGCACCCATGAGGGCGTGCGGCTCGATCACATCCACACCCGTATCCCCATGCCCGGCCATGAGGGGCCGGTGCCCATCACCTATGAGCGTCTGCTGATGGGCTGTTTTTTCCCCGACGGTTCCGGGGCGATCGGCGCGCTTATCAATCGCACCTACAACGTGCAGATCGACGGTCTGCCCGAGGGGCTGGCCCGCTCGATGCCGGCCGACCGGGTGATGGTCTTCGAGCCGCCGGAGTGAAGCGCCGCGCCCGGGCTTGCGCCATGGCGGGGAGTGCAAGGGCGCATGAGGCGGGCAAGGCGCCCGCGATGCTCCGCCGCCCTGCGGCCCCGCCGCAAGGACCGGTGGTGGGCATTTTTACGGCGCGCGATCTCCCACACGTTGTTTTTTTTCGATTTTACACTCCTTCAGGTTACAATCCGGGCAGGCGGGGCCGTCTGAAGGAGAGGATTGATGACCATTCACGATACATTCGCCGGGGCGCAGTTTGCCGCTTCCATTGCCAATCTGGCCGAAAGCAGGGGGATGCGCCTGCAGGTGGGCGATGACTTCCAGCATTATGCCGACATGGTTGCCGAATTGCGCGCCGATCAGCCTCTGGGCGATCCGTTCAATCTGGAAAAACAGGAACTTACCCCCGAAAATGCCTTCTGGGTCGCGGGCTGGGACCGGCGTGGAAATCTGGTCCATACCCAGGCCGTGCGCCGGCTGCAGATTGCCACGAACCTGGCAGATTACCTGGGGCGGAAGTTTCGTGCCTTTCCGCCTTCGGGGGTGGCGCTGGACAAGGCGCGCTCGACCTATACGCCCGGCCCGGGGGCGCGCAGGATTCGCGGCGTCGTGTGCTATCACGGCGAAGCCTGGCTCAGGGCGGGCAAGGGCGGCTTTCGCGGCACCGGCATCGCCGGGGCGCTGGCGCGCTTCGCCATGACCAGCGCGGTGCTGCGCTGGTCGCCCGATTACATCTTCTGTTTCGTGCCCGAGGGGCTGGCCTTTCGCGGCCTGGTCGAGCGCGAAGGCTACATGCATACGGATCCCGGCGCGCTCAGCTGGAAGCTTCGGGAGGGGGGCGAGCTGCGCGGCTTCATGGGCTGGATGGGGCGCGAGGACCTGACCCACATGATGGGTATCCCCACCGAGACGCTGCCGGTCGCCTGAGCGGCGACGGGGGCCGGGCCGGAGACGGCGACCGGCGCAACCGGCGGGAAAAGCTGGCGGAAAAGTGTCGCGCCCGGGCGCAAGGAGGTGGATTTGCTGAGGCCTGTTGCGTAGAACGGGCTGTGCAGTCAATATGCAATCAGGATGGGTGGCGCGGGCTTCCGCCCAGGGCAGGCCCGGCGTATCTGGAGGGAGGAAAGACATGAGAGCGAAATCACTGTTTCTGGCCACGGCGGTGGCCTCGGCTCTGGCGTTGGCGGCAGCGCCGGGCGCCCGGGCCGAGGGGATCAAGGTCGGCATGATCACCACGCTTTCGGGCGGGGGGGCCTCGCTGGGCGTGGATGTGCGCGATGGCTTCATGCTGGCGGTGAAGATGTCGGGGCGCGACGATATCGAGGTGGTCATCGAGGACGACCAGCGCAAGCCCGACATCGCCGTGCAACTGGCGGACAAGATGATCCAGTCCGACCGGGTGGACCTGCTCACCGGCATCATCTGGTCGAATCTGGCGCTGGCGGTAGTGCCCGCGGCCGTGGCCCAGGGCAAGTTCTACCTCTCGCCCAATGCCGGGCCTTCGCAACTGGCCGGCGCGGGCTGCAATCCGCTGCACTTCAACGTTGCCTGGCAGAATGACGACCTGCCCGCCGCCGCCGGTGCCTATCTCGCCGCCGAGGGCTTCGACAACACCCTGCTGCTGGCGCCCAACTACCCGGCCGGCCACGATATGGTGAACGGCTTCAAGCGCACCTTTACCGGCGGCATCAATGGCGAGATCTTCACCAAGCTGGGGCAGAAGGACTACGCCGCCGAGATCGCCCGGATCCGTGCTTCGGGGGCGGACAGCGTGTTCTTCTTCCTGCCCGGCGGCATGGGGATTTCCTTCCTCAAGCAATATGCCGACAGCGGCGTGGACATCCCGATCTTCGGCCCGGCCTTCAGCTTCGATCAGGGCATCCTGCAGGCGGTGGGCGCGGCGGCGCTGGGCGTGCGCAACACCTCGCAATGGAACAAGGACATCGACAATCCGGCCAACAAGGCCTTTGTCGAAGCCTTCCAGGCCGAATACGGGCGCCTGCCCTCGCTCTATGCCAGCCAGGGCTATGACACCGCAAATCTCATGATCAGCGCCATGGAAAAGGCCGATGTCAGCGACACCGATGCCTTCCGCGCGGCGCTGGAAGAGGCGGATTTCGACTCCGTGCGCGGGAAATTCTCCTTTGCGCCCAATCACTTCCCCGTGCAGGACATCTATGTGCGCGAAGTGATAAAGGAAGGAGACGTGTTCACCAACAGGATCGTCGGCGTGGCCGCGACCGACTTCGTGAACGCTTACGTCGATCAGTGCAAGATGTAGGAAAGCGACCGGGTCGGCCGGCGGCGGCCGGTGCGGCCCGGCGCGCGCGCGCATGTCACCGATCCTCGTCATCGAACAGATCCTGAACGGGCTTCAGTCCGGCGTCATGCTTTTTCTCATGGCTGCCGGGCTGACGCTGATCTTCGGCGTCATGGGGCTGATCAACCTCGCCCATGGCGCGCTTTACATGATCGGCGCCTTCGCCGCGGCGGCGGTGGCGGGGGCGACGGGCTCTTTCCTTCTGGGGCTCGCGGCGGCGCTGGCGGCCTCGGCGGCGGCCGGCGCGCTGATCGAGGCAAGTGTGCTGCGCCGCCTTTACGGGCGAGACCATCTGGACCAGGTGCTGGCGACCTTTGCGCTGATCCTGATCCTGAGCGAGGGGACGCGCTGGCTGTTCGGTTCCTTTCCGCTCTATCTCGACATACCCGACTGGCTCTCGGGGCCGGTGCTGCTGCCCGGCGGCATCCGCTATCCGCTCTACCGGCTGGCGATCATCGGGGTTGGCCTCCTCGTCGCCCTCGGTCTCTTTGCCCTGATCAGCCGCACCCGGATCGGCATCCGCATCCGGGCGGGCGAAGCGGACCGGGAGATGATCGGCGCGCTTGGGGTCAATATCTCGGTGCTCTACACGCTGGTCTTTGCCCTTGGCGCGGCGCTGGCGGGGCTGGCGGGGGCGCTGATCGGGGCGATCCAGTCGGTGCAGGTGGGCATGGGCGAGCCGGTGATGATCCTCGCCTTCGTGGTGATCGTGATCGGCGGGATCGGCTCGATCAGGGGCGCGCTGGTGGGCGCGCTGCTGGTGGGGCTGACCGACACGCTGGGGCGGATATTCCTGCCGATGCTGTTCGGGCTGTTCATGGAGCCGACCGCGGCGACGACGACCGGCTCGGCGCTGGCGAGCATGTCGATCTACATCCTGATGGCGGCGGTGCTGCTGGTGAAGCCCACGGGGCTTTACGGGAGCGCGGGCTGATGGGGGTGCGGCGCGAGACGATGGTGAATGCGCTGCTGCTGGCAGGGCTTCTGGCGGTGCCGCTCTGGGCGCTGTGGGCGGACGAGCCCTTTACCATCACCCTGGCGACGCGCGTGGCGATCCTGGCGCTGGCCGGGGTCGGGCTCAACCTGGCGCTGGGCACCGGCGGGCTGGTGAGCTTCGGACACGCGGTGTTCTTCGGCATCGGCGGCTATGCGATGGGGATTCTCGCCTTTCACGCGCAGAACTACACCCCGCTGATCGAGGCGTTCTCGATCCCCGGCACCAGGTCGATGCCGGTGATCTGGGCGGTGGCGGTTCTGGCCTCGGCGCTGGCGGCGCTGGCCATCGGGGCGCTGAGCCTGCGCACATCCGGGGTCTATTTCATCATGATCACGCTGGCCTTTGGCCAGATGTTCTACTATTTTACCATTTCCTGGCCCGCCTATGGCGGCGAGGACGGCATGTCGATCTACCTGCGCAACAATTTCCCGGGCGTCAACACGCTGGTTCCGTTCAACTTTTTCGCCATTTCCTACACCCTCCTGGCGGCGGTGCTGCTGCTGGTCGGCCGACTGATGCGCGCGCCTTTCGGGCTGGCGCTCTCGGCCGCGCGCCAGAACGAAACCCGCCTGCGCGCGGTGGGGATCGACCCTTACCGGCTGCGGCTGACTGCCTTCACGCTGTCCGGGGCGATTACCGGGCTTTCGGGGGCGCTCTATGCGGATCTCAACCGCTTCGTCTCGCCCAGCATGTTCTCGTGGCAGACTTCGGGGGAGATCATGATCTTCGTGATCCTGGGCGGGGTGGGGCGGCTGTTCGGTCCCGTCGCCGGGGCGGCGCTGTTCATCCTGCTCGAGCATTTCCTGGGCGGGATCTCCGAATACTGGCACATCTTCCTCGGCGCGCTGCTGCTCGGGGTGGTCCTGTTTGCCCGGGGCGGGCTCATCGGGTTGCTCGCCGGCAGGGAGGTGGCCCATGACTGAGCCCGTGAATGGGTCGGTGCGCGCGCCGGTGCTGGAAGTCAGGGGGCTGACCAAGGCCTTCGGGGCGCTGGTGGCCTCGAAAGACATCTCGCTGGACCTGCGTGCGGGGGAGATACATGCGCTGATCGGCCCCAACGGGGCGGGGAAATCGACCCTGATCGCCCAGATCGCAGGCGAACTCATGCCGGACCGGGGCGAAGTCCGGCTTGACGGGCAGGAGGTGACCGGCTGGAGCACGGCTGCGCGCACGCGCGCTGGGCTGGCGCGGACCTTTCAGATATCCTCGCTGGCGATGGAAATGACCGTGCTGCAGAACGCGGTTCTGGGAGCGCTGGGCGCGCGCGGCAAGGTGATGCGCTTCTTTGCCCCGGCGCTGGGGGATCGCGCGCTGGTGGAGCGGGCGATGGCGGCGCTCGAGGCGGTGGGGCTGCAGGATCTGGCGGCGCTGAGGACGGCGGAGCTTTCGCACGGGCAGAGGCGGCAGCTGGAAGTCGCGGTGGCGCTGACCTTGGCGCCCAGGGCCTTTCTGATGGACGAGCCGATGGCGGGGCTTAGCGCTTCGGGAAGCCGGCGGCTGATGAGCTTTCTCGACGGGCTGCGAGAGCGGGCGCCGATCCTGCTGATCGAGCATGACATGGATGCGGTCTTTGCCCTTGCGGACCGGATCAGCGTGCTGGTGAATGGCGAGGTCATCGCTACCGGAAGTGCTGCGCGGATACGCGGCGATGCGCGGGTGCAGGAGGCCTATCTGGGCGAGGAGGCCTGTGCCGGGGCGGGCGGCGAAGGGCGCGGGGAGGCGGCGCCGTGAGCCTGCTGGAACTTGCCGATATTTCAGCCTTTTACGGCCCGTCTCAGGCGCTGTTCGGGGTCAGCCTCTCGCTCGAAGAGGGCGAGGTGCTAGCGCTGATGGGGCGCAACGGCATGGGCAAGACCACGACGCTGAGGGTGATTTCGCGGCTGCTCGTCCACCGGGGCGGTACGGCGGTATTCGATGGCCATGACCTCGCCCGCCTGCCCGCCTACAGGGCGGCGCGGCTGGGGATCGGGCTGGTGCCGGAGGGGCGGCGCTGCTTCGCCCCGCTCAGCGTACGCGAAAACCTGATCGCCGCCGCGCGTCCCGGCGCCTGGGACCTCGGCAGGGTGGTGGCGCTGTTTCCGCGCCTTGGCGAGCGGATGGCGCAGCAGGCGGCGACGCTCTCGGGGGGCGAGCAGCAGATGCTGGCGATCGGCCGCGCGCTGATGACCAACCCGCGGCTGCTGATCCTGGACGAGGCCACCGAGGGGCTGGCGCCGGTGGTGCGCCGGGAGATCTGGGAGGCGGTGCGCCGGCTGAGAGCCGAAACGGGGCTTGCGATCATCGTCGTGGACAAGTCGCTGAAGGAGCTGGCAAGCATTGCCGACAAGGCGGTGATCGTGGAGAAGGGCCGTACGGTCTGGAGCGGCACTTTCGCCACGCTGAGCCCTGAGGCAAGGCGGCGATATCTGGGGCTGTGAGTGCGCCCGGCGGCGATTTTTCTGCGAAAAATCGCATCTCCGCCCAAGGGGTCGGCCCGGGGGATATCCGGGGA
>JALTZY010000013.1 GCA_027045905.1 Paracoccaceae bacterium | reverse complement strand
CGCATCCGTGACCCGGCTGATCAGATCGGGCGAAACCTTGAGGCCATAGACATCCTCAAGATGGGCGCGGATGTCTCGAACGGTCAGGCCGGCGGCGTAGAGCCCGACGATCTTGTCGTCCATGCCGCCTGATTACACCGTCACCAACTTTTGGGCATAGCGGCCCTCGAAGCGGATCGTGCCCTGCCGGATCACCCGTGTTTCGGATTTGCTGAAGATCAGATCAAAGGTATCCTCACTCGGTTGTCGTGCGACGAAACCTGTCGTCTCGATCTTGCGTTCCAGGGCGTTGAGCGGCGAAAGGCCGTCCAGGCGGCCGCTTTGCGGCCTGGAATTGTATATGGCCACGGCAGTCTGAATATCCTTTTCCAGCGTGTCCAGGCCCTTGGAATAGGGGGCGACAACCTTGCCCTTGTTCTCGCTTTTCTTGTTGGTGCGGTCGCCACCAATCCATCCGGGAAGCCCTTTGAGAATTCCCTCCAAGATATTGAAAAAGCCTTCTATTTCCCCCTTTGAGGTTGGAGAATACGGCTTGGCAAGCGTCACACGGAATTGCATCTCGGCCAATGTGGAGAGCCGCACCATCGCTCCGGCAAGGGCTTTGTATTCAGACCCGTTGTCGAGGTAGTATTCCTGCGGAATGCCTCCATGCGGACACAGCGTTACCTGCGCCAGAGACTGCGCCACGTCTTCCTGGCGGATGCCCTTGCCCTTCGGCAGGAAAACAGGCGTCACCCAGGCAAACAGGCTCGCCGCATCCATCCAGGCGATCAGGCGCACCCTGACAGGCTCCGCACGCTCTTCCACCAGAAGATCGACATAATGAACGTCCCCGATCAGCAGGCCCATCGGCAGCGGGTGAAGGCCGCGCCGGATGCGCGGTACCGCCTTGTCCTGATATGTCCCGTGATCCTTGTCGTGCAGATAGACCAGGCGAAAGCCATCCAGATTGACGCGCCGTGCCCAGGCCTTGTTCAGTTGACTGATGGAAACAAGAGTTTCCCGAGGCAGGTTGGAGCCTTCCTCCGCGCAATACCGGGCCAGGTTGCCGCTGCACAGCCGGATCACCTCCCGAACCGATGTGCCGTCATTGGCGACCATCGAACGCCCCTCACGCGCGATGCGCTCCGCCAGCTTGACCCTGATCCTGTCGGGAAGATCTATCGCCTTGTCCCATTTGCGCGAAATAACCACGCGCCCCTTGCCACGGTCATTGCGAAAGCCGGGAAGAAGCGCCGCCATTCCGCCAGCCTCAAAGGCATGAACCCATTCGCGCAGCGCGCGCTCGCTGTCATGTCCCTGCCGGGCAGCCTCGCAAAACGCCGCTGCCCTCGCGGGGGAATACCTTGTGGTTTGCAGGATCGGCGCAATGCGCCCGTACTTGTAGCTCGCCCTGGCAATCGCAGCCTCATCCGAACGCAGCCCCTGCCGCGCGTTCTCAGCCTCTGAAACGACCTTTTCAGAGCGCTTCAACAAGGCTTTCAACTCCGGTGAAGCCAGGTCCAGGATCAGACCCCAAACCTTGCCGCTCGCACCGCCCTGCCCCTTGATTTCAATCACCGGCAGATGGTGACCGCGCCATGTTTTCCCTCGCGCCGCTCTTTGAAACGCGAGCTGCGCCGCCCGTTGCGTAATCCCGGCGACCTCAGAAAAATCGTGTGCGGACAAAAGGTTCATGCAGTCTCTCTGATTTTCGCCAGAAAACGCGCCATCAAGGCACGCGCTTTAGGTCCGGTCCGAGAACCGCTTAGGGCGGCAGTAACGTATTGCCGAGTAAAGCCGTGTTCGGAGCAGAATGCTGAAAGCGACGTGCCACGCTGTACCAAATGCGCACGAACCTCTTTCAAAAGATCATCGGAGGGTGTATCAAGATGAAACATGGCGTACCTCTTTTCGGCAACAAATGGCGCATTGCAACATTACATGTTGCATAATAACAGTCAAGGGGTGAAGATGAGCACCGATGCAGATAGTGTGATAGAGAGATTGAAGGCGCAATTTCGGGTCACGACCGATGAAGCACTCGCAGAACGGCTCCATGTCGGCAGGAGCACTGTAACTTCTTGGCGCCGCCGGGGCTCTGTACCAGAACGATATGTCAAGTTCGCTTCTGAAACGCCGACATCTCTACCAGATTTCCTTGATCCGCGATTTGACCCGGTGGAGGCAAATGCGCTGATCTTGGCCTTGGTGAGGCTGATCCGAGGCGCTGGCACCGAAATGACTGCTGACTACAAGTCGTTCCTCAGTAGGGGGCCACTCATCCCTGCACAATTGGCCAAGGGAGTTGAACGTGCTCTCCTGGACATCTCGGCGAGGATGGAAACAGAACAGCTTGAAGATGCCAGACAGGCATTGAACCTCATTGTATATGACGAGTTCTTTTCGAAAGATTGACCTTCGCCAAGCGTTTCGCCAAGAAAATCACGATTCAATAATATCAATGACTTAGCATTTCTGGCCGTGGGATAAATTAACAGGCAACATATCAATGCATATTTCCTGCAACATATTGTTAAACAACCACATTTCCCAGACTTGGAAAGTTCACCAACCGCACCAAAATGTTGCACGCCAATTTATTCCGCGTCAAAATCCGCCTCTACTCTACCCTGCCGCCTTGCCCGCCTTGTGCACATGCTTCCAGTAGGAGTAGAGCGGCGGCACCAGCAGGGCGAGGATGATCACCCACATCACCTTGGCGATGTTGCTGTCGAAGAAGATCCAGGGCGACCCCTTGCCGATGATCATTCCCTGGGAGAAACCGCCCTCGGCGATCGGTCCCAGGATCAGCCCGAGGATCAGCGCTTCCAGCGAATAGCCGAGCTTTTTGAGCACCAGCCCGCCGAGCGCGAAGGCAATCATCAGATAGATGTCGAAGACCGAATTGTTCAGCGCATAGGATCCCAGCACCGCAAACGCCGCCACCACCGGCACCATGATCGCCGGGGGCACGAGCGCGATGCGCGCGAGATATGGCGCGAAGAACAGCCCCACGGCCAGAAACACGCCGTTTGCGACGAACAGCGAGATGATGAACGGATAGGTCCGGTCGGCATATTCGGTAAACAGGTCCGGTCCCGGGATCATCCCGTGGATGATGAAGGCTCCCATCAGCGCCGCGGCAACCGAATTGCCGGGGATTCCCAGCGTGATGGTCGGCACCAGGGAGCCGCCCACGCAGCCATTGTTGCCCGCTTCGGCGGCCGCGATCCCCTCCGGGTTGCCTTTGCCGAAGAGCTCCTTTGTCTTCGAGATACGCTTGGAAAGGTTGTAGGAGATGAAGGCGGCGATGGTCGCGCCTTCGCCCGGCAGGATGCCGATCAGCGTGCCGGTCCCGGCCCCGAGCCCCATATACTTGCCGATGCCACGGGGCAGTTTTTCGCCTTTCTGCTCCTTTTCCAGCGCCGAGGTGTCGATCTCGTGGCTTTTCTGCCCGGCCAGTTCCAGCATCTGTATCATCGAGAACAACCCGATCAGCGCCGGCATGAAGTCGATCCCGTCATAGAGTTCGACCAGCCCCATCGTGTAGCGCAGGCTGCCGGACATGTCGTCGGTGCCGATGATGGCGATGATCATGCCCAGTACGCCTGCGATCAGCGCCTTGAGAAGCGAGGAATTCTCATCGGCGATCGAGATGATCCCCGCAAGCCCCATCAGCGCGAGCAGGAAGGTCTCGGCCGGGCCGAAGGCCAGCGCCTGGCGGGCCAGAAAGGGGGCGAACAGAAGCAGGATGAAAACCGAGAAGGTCCCGCCTGCAAAGGAAGCGATGACCGAGGTCTTGAGCGCCAGGGGCGCGCGTCCGGCCCGGCTCATCGGATAGCCCTCGATGGCGGTGGCGACGGCCGCGGGCGTGCCCGGCGTATTGAGCAGGATCGCCGGGATCGAGCCGCCATACATGGCGCCCGCATAGATGCCGCCCAGAAGCATCAGCCCCATGGCCGGGTCCATCGTGTAGGTGAACGGCACCAAGAGCCCCACCGCCATGGTCGCCGTCAACCCCGGCATCCCGCCGATGGCCACGCCGGCGAAGGCGCCGATGAAGATGGTCAGCAGCGCCCAGGGCGAAAACACGATTGCAAGATATTCCATTCCCGCCCCCTAGAAGATCTCGATCCCCGGCAGCCGCACCGAAAGAAGCTGCACGAATACCGCATAGACGAATCCCAGCACCCCCGCCGTGGTCAGTCCCAGAACCAGCGGGCGGCGATAGCCGAGGATCCAGCCGATTGCCGGGATGAAGATCGCTCCCGAGAGGTAGAAGCCCAGCGGCTCGAAGGCGATGGCAAACAGCCCGAGCCCCACGAGCAGGGCCAGGAAACGGCGCCGATTTCCGGTCAGCACCAGGATGTCGCGCCCGTGGTCGCGCACCAGCCCGAATCCCAGCTGCGCCAGGCACAGCACGCCGATGAAAACGGCGAGGAAGCGTACATATTTGGCCGATGTCGATTGCGCGATCCCGGGATAACCGGCCGTGCTGCGATAGAGCAGCACGGCCATCAGGATAAAGACCGCGAGCAGGGCGCGGTCCGCCCATTTCTTCTGCATCGGGCGTTCCGGGCTTACCAGGGCGCCTGGTCGTACACCGCCTGGGTCTGGGCCTGCAGATCGGTCAGATAGGCCAGATAGTCAGGCCCGGACATGGGCAGCAGGAAGATGTTGCCCTTGGCGGCATTGGCCTTGAATTCATCCGAGGCCATGATCTCGGCCAGCATGGTGTCGAGCTGCGACTGGATCTCGTCCGGGATGCCCGCGGGCGCGACGAAGCCGCGTGTTGCGCGCATCTGCACGTCATAGCCCTGCTCGAGCGCGGTGGGCATGTCGGGCAGGTTCGCATCGCGCTCTTCGGTGAGCATGGCAATGATGCGCGCATCGCCCGCCTTGTGCTGCTTGATCATCTGCGAAAGGTTCATGAAGGCCGCATCCACATGCCCGCCGAGGATCGCCGCCTTCTGCTCGGTCGAGCCCTTGGTGGGCAGCAGGTTGAAGGTCACGCCGGCGATGCTCTCGAACTGCTTGGCGGCGAGGAAGTCGTCGGAGCCGATGCCGTTTACCGCGACCGTCAGGCCGCTGGCGGCGGCGAGGTCGGCCATGGTCTTGATCGGGCTGTCGGCGGGCACGACGACGATGCCCGGATCCTGGGCGACGTTGCCCATGACATGAAAGCTGTCCAGCGTGTACTGGGCGCGGCCCGAAACGATATGGGCGACCAGCTGCGGGGTGAAGTTCAGGCCGATCGTGTAGCCGTCGGCATCGGCCCGGGCGATGGCTTCGAAGCCCTTCTGGCCGCCGGAGCCGGGGACGTTCTGGATGACGAATTCAAAGCCCTCGTAATTCTTTTCGGCAAGCTCGGTGAACAGGCGCGCGGTGCGGTCGGTGGAGCCGCCGGCCTTGGAGGGCACGATGATGGTCACCGGCTGATCGGGATATTCCCCCGCCAGTGCCGCCGGTGCCGAGGCCAGGCCGAGGGCCAGCGCCACAGAGGTGAAGATCGAGGCTTTGAACATTGATTTCTCCCTTGTTGCAAGGGGTTGGCGCGAGGCACCCCTTGCGTTTTCTCCTGTTTGCCCGCGGCTTCGGCACAAACGCCCGCTCCGATGCGCCATGGCGGGCCGTTACAGGCCGCATCGCGCTTCCGAGCCCCGCCGTGCCGCCATCTGCAGGGTGTCGCGTATCGTAACAAGGTAAACGAAGCGGTCAACAGTTAATCGGGGTGCGCAAGCAGCCCCCCGCACCGAAGCAGGCCCTATGCCTCCAGGGCCGCGACTCCCGGCAGCACCTTGCCCTCCATCCATTCGAGGAAGGCGCCGCCTGCGGTGGAGATATAGGAGAAGTCGCCGCCATGGCCGGAAGCGTTGATCGCCGCCACCGTGTCGCCGCCGCCGGCCACCGAGACCAGCCGACCGGCGCCGGTGAGCCGGGCGATTTCATCGACCATGGCGAAGGTCGCGGCCTCGAACGGCTTCATCTCGAACACGCCGAGCGGGCCGTTCATCACCACGGTTTTCGCCCCCGCGAGCGCTGCCTTGATCCGCGCGACCGTCTCGGGGCCGGCATCGAGGATCATAGCATCGGCCGGGCAGGCATCGGCGGCGACCACCTCATGCGGCGCGTTTTCGCGGAATTCGCGCGCCACCACGATATCGCCGGGCAGGATGATCTCGCAGCCCGCGGCTTCGGCCTTGGCGAGGATCTCGCGGGCGGTCTCGGCCATGTCGTGCTCGCAGAGCGATTTGCCCACGTCGAGCCCCTGGGCGGCGAGGAAGGTATTGGCCATGCCGCCGCCGATCACCAGGTGATCGACCTTGCCGACCAGATTGCCGAGGAGGTCGAGCTTGGTCGAGACCTTGGCGCCACCGACCACCGCCAGCACCGGGCGTTCGGGATCGCCCAGCGCCTTTTCGAGCGCCGAAAGCTCGGCCTGCATCAGCCGCCCGGCGCAGGCAGGCAGCAGGCGGGCGATGCCTTCGGTCGAGGCGTGGGCGCGGTGGGCGGCGGAAAAGGCGTCGTTCACATAGACATCGCCAAGGGCCGCCAGCGCCGCGGCAAAGGCGGGGTCGTTCTCGGTCTCTTCCTTGTGAAAGCGGGTGTTTTCCAGGAGCAGCACCTCGCCCGGCTGAAGCGCCGCCACTGCCTCCTTGGCCGGAGCGCCGATGCAGTCGGAGGCGAATTTGACCGGCATGTCAAAGGCCGCCGAGAGCGCCGGCAGCAGCGGCTTCAGCGACATTTCCGGCACTACCTGCCCCTTGGGCCGGCCGAAATGCGCGAGCAGCACCGGCTTGCCCCCCCTGGCCACGATGTCCTTGACCGTGGGCACGATGCGCCGGATGCGGGTATCGTCGGTGACCCGGCCATCCTCGACCGGCACGTTGATATCCACCCGCACCAGCACCACCTTGCCGTCAAGCTCCATGTCGTCCAGCGTCTTCCAGCCCATGCTATCCTCCCGATACAGATTTCGCCCCAGACACAATATTTCGCCGCCCCGGTCAATGCGGCAAAGAGAACCCCTTTTCCTTTCGCCCCGCGCGCCTTAGGTATCGGGCAACAGCAAGCGAAAGGATATCGAATGGCCGAAATCAGGGACCCCGAAAACACCATCCTCATGGAGCTCAAGGACGGCACGGTCGTCATCGAGCTGATGCCCGACATCGCGCCTGAGCACTCGGCCCGGATGAAGGAGCTCGCCCGCGCCGGCGCCTATGACGGGGTGGCGTTTCACCGGGTGATCGAGGGCTTCATGGCCCAGACCGGCGATGTGCGGCATGGCGGCGAGGGGGGCGACATGCGCCGCGCCGGCACCGGCGGCTCGGACCTGCCGGATCTGAAGGCCGAGTTCTCCGGCATCCCCCATGACCGGGGCACGCTGGGGGCCGCGCGCAGTGCCAACCCGGACAGCGCCAACAGCCAGTTCTTCATCAACTTCGCCGACAACCACTTTCTCAACCGTCAGTACACGGTCTATGGCCGGGTGATCGAGGGCATGGAGCATGTGGACAGGATCGCCCGCGGCGAGCCGCCGGCGAACCCGGACCGGATGATCCGCGTCAGGGT
>JALTZY010000012.1 GCA_027045905.1 Paracoccaceae bacterium | reverse complement strand
GACTTCCCGCGTCGCCATGGCCACCACCCCCACGGCGACGATCGCGGTGGTGGTGGCCATGGCGACGCGGGAAGTCAGGGTGTGAAACATCTTTGCTACTCCTTTGCTGAACGCCCCCTTTCGGGCGGCTTCGGGAGTAGGACGCGCGGCGGCGAGACTTTCTTGGGCGCGGTCGAAGATTTTTTCCGCCAGCGCGATGTCTGCGGCCTTGCGGGCCGGGTCGGGGGGCGGCGGGGCTGCGCGCAGGGCGTCGGCCAGCCGGTCGAGCTCGTCGCGGTGGTCGCGGTCGGGGCGGTCGAATTCGTCGCTCATGCCTCGGCCTCCTTTTCTCTGAGCGCGCGCAGGCGCTTCTTCACTTCCGACATGCGCCAGGCCACGGTGCCCTCGCTGATCCCCAGCACCTCGGCCGCCTCGGACTGCTTCAGCCCCTCGCCCAGTACCAGCGCCACCGTGTCGCTGAGCTCGGGGGA
Organism: Paracoccaceae bacterium; assembly: GCA_027045905.1. Lineage (GTDB taxonomy): Bacteria > Pseudomonadota > Alphaproteobacteria > Rhodobacterales > Rhodobacteraceae > JAAEUB01. Next base: position 7,107 of record JALTZY010000012.1, on the reverse strand, counting down.
GAGCGTGGCCATGGCCGATTCGAGCCAGCTGCGCCCCTCGCGTGTCTCGGCTTCGGCAGCGCGGCGCTCGATCTCCCATTCGCCCCAGCCCTTGGCGGCGCGCGCGTGCGTGGCGGCGCGCCGGCGCGCGTCATGGGCCGCATTGACCGCCACCCGGTAGAGCCAGGTGGTAAAGCGCGCCTCGCCCCGAAAGCCCGCGAGCTTGGCGGGCAGCGCGGCGCAGATATCCTGGGTCAGGTCCTCGGCCCGGTCGCGCGCGCCGGTGAGGCGGAAGCAGAAGGCGAACAGCCGGTCGTAATGGCGCGCAAGCAGCACCGCAAAGGCCACCCGCTCGCCCGCCGCTGCCGCGCGCGCCAGGGCTTCGTCGCTGCGTTCGTCGCTCGTGTCCATGTCGTTCACACTGGTGAGACGCGCCTGTGGCGTCAATCCTTGGAATTTTCTCGCGAATGGGCGGGGAAAGTGCATCGATTCGCAGTAGATTCACCGCCCCGTACAAGGATCCGTTCTCACCGCCTCTCTGGCGCGGCACCATGCCCGCGACCTTCCGGCTCTGCCCGGGCGTGCCGGGGCGCGGGCCAGGCTGGCGCAGGGCTTCGCAAGTGCAGCCAGCCGCCGGGCGCAAGCCCGGCGAAATCCGTGCCTGCCCTCCGGCTCAGACGCTCATGCAGATATATTTCATCTCCAGATATTCCTCGATTCCGTGGCGCGATCCTTCGCGCCCGATCCCCGATTGCTTGACCCCGCCAAAGGGGGCGACTTCGGTCGAGATGATCCCGGTATTGACGCCGACGATCCCGTATTCCAGCGCCTCGGCCACCTTGTAGACGCGGCTGAGATTGCTGGCATAGAAGTAGCTCGCAAGCCCGAAGATGGTGTCATTGGCCTGGGCGATCACGTCTTCCTCGTCGGTGAACTTGAACAGCGGCGCGAGCGGGCCGAAGGTCTCGTCGCGCGCGAAATCCATCTCGCAGGTGGCGTCGGTGACGATGGTGGGCTCGTAATAGAGCCCGCCCAGGTCGTGCGGCCGGCCGCCCAGGATCACCTCGGCCCCCTTGGCGCGGGCATCGGCCAGATGCGCCTCGACCTTCTCCAGCGCGTCGCGGCTGATCAGCGGGCCCAGCGCGGTGCCCTCCTCGAGACCGTCGCCGACCTTGAGCTTCGCCACCGCCGCGGCGAGCTTTTCGGCGAAGGCGTCATAGACCCCCTCCTGCACATAGATGCGGTTGGCGCAGACGCAGGTCTGGCCGTTGTTGCGGAACTTGCAGGCAATGGCGCCTTCCACGGCGGCGTCCAGATCGGCGTCGTCAAAGACGATGAAGGGTGCGTTGCCCCCGAGCTCCATCGAGCATTTCTTGACCTGATCGGCGGCCTGCCTGAGCAGGATGCGCCCCACCTCGGTGGAGCCGGTGAAGGTGATCTTGCGCACCAGCGGGTTTTCGCAGAATTCCTTGCCGATATCGGCGCTGCGCGTCGAGGGCACCACGTTGAACACGCCCGCAGGGATGCCGGCGCGCTCGGCCAGCACGGCGAGTGCGAGCGCGGAAAGCGGCGTCTCCGAGGCCGGCCGGGCGACGAAGCCGCAGCCTGCGGCCAGCGCCGGGCCTGCCTTGCGGGTGATCATGGCATTGGGGAAGTTCCACGGCGTGATCGAGGCGGCCACCCCGACCGGCTGGCGGATCACCATCAGCCGCTTGTCGGCCTGGTGGCCGGGGATGGTCTCGCCATAGATGCGCTTGGCCTCCTCGGCGAACCACTCGATGAAGCTCGCCCCATAGGCCACTTCGCCGGTGGATTCGGCGAGCGGCTTACCCATCTCGGCAGTGAGGATGGCGGCGAGGTCGGCCTGGTGCTCCATCATCAGGTCGAACCAGCGGCGCAGGACATTCGCGCGCTCCTTGGCGGTGCGCGCGGCCCAGCCGTGGCGGGCCTCTTCGGCGGCTTCGATCGCGCGCGCCACCTCGCCGCGTCCCAGATCGGCCACCTCGCAGATCACGTCGCCGCGCGCCGGGTTGGTCACCGCGAAGCTGGCCCCGTCATCGGCGCCGATCCACGCGCCGCCCACATAGGCGCGCGTCTCCAGCAGGCCGGGGTCCTTGAGGATGCTCTTCAGATCGGTTGCTTTATCGGCCATCTTGCCCTCCCATAGCGTCATACCAGAGGTGCCAAGGCAGGGGCCGAATGTCCAGCGCCAAGGCGCCGCTTTCGTCGAAGGATCATGCGAATGGATGCCGATCGGGCCTATGCCAACGCCGAATTCATCGAAGACGCCGCCGCCTACCCGCCGCGCTGGGCCGAGAAGGCGGCGGCCTTTCGCGCAGCCCGGGGGGGTCGCGTGCGGCTCGACCTCGCCTGGGGGGGCGGGGCGCGCCAGCGGCTCGACCTTTTCGAGCCCGAAGGTGCTCCCGCCGGGCTGGTCGTGTTCGTCCATGGCGGCTATTGGCGCGCCTTCGACAAATCCTTCTGGTCGCACCTGGCCGCCGGCCCGCTTGCGTACGGCTGGGCGGTGGCCATGCCCTCTTACACGCTCTGCCCGGAAGCGCGCATCGGCGAGATCACCCGCGAAATCGCCGCCGCGCTCGCCTTTGCCGCCGCAGAGGTCGCCGGGCCGATCGCGCTTGCCGGCCATTCGGCGGGCGGCCACCTGGTCGCGCGGATGAACTGCGCCGATCTGGCCCTGTCCGAGGCGGTGGCCGGCCGCCTTGCGCGCATCGTGCCGATCTCGCCGCTTTCCGATCTGCGCCCGCTGCTGGAGACGAAAATGAACGATGATTTCCGCATGGATATGGTCGAAGCGGCCGCCGAAAGCCCGCTCCTGCATGAGGCGCGGCGCGCAGTCCCGACGCATGTCTGGGTCGGTGCCGAGGAGCGCCCGGCCTTTCTCGACCAGGCGCGCTGGCTCGCCGAGGGCTGGGAGGAAGCGCGTCTGACCATCGCTCCCGGACGCCACCATTTCGACGTGATCGAGGCGCTTGAGCACCCCGACAGCCCCCTCACCGAGGCCTTGCTCGCGGGGCTCTGAGCGGGCTCAGAGCGCGCCGAACTTCTCGCGCCAGCAGGGCAGCACGTCGCCCGGCACCGGGCTGGCCGCATGGACCCCCCGCGCAATGGCCCGCGCGAGGCAGACCGCCGCCGCGTGCCCCAGCGCCAGCGGATCGCGCGCCGGGTCGGTGAGCGGGCGCGCCCCGGTCGAGACCGCAAAGACCAGATCGCCGTCATAGGGCGTATGGCTGGGCACGATGGCGCGTGCCATGCCGTCATGTGCCGCCACCGCCAGGCGCGTGGCCTGGGCCTGGCCGAGCGCCGCATCGGTGGCGACAATGGCGATGGTGGTGGCCTGGCGCGCGCCCAGCTTGGTGACGGGCGGGGCTGCCGGATCAAAACCCGGTCCCGATCCGCGCCCGCCGAACTCCCCTCCCATCTCCCACGGCGCGGCCCAGAAAAACCCGTCGCCATAGGTGGCCGAGCCTACCGCATTGACCGCCACCAGCGCGCCCACCGTCACACCACTCTCCAGCACCAGCGAGGCCGAGCCCAGCCCGCCCTTGAGATCGGCCAGCGTCGCCCCCGCCCCGGCGCCCACGCTGCCTAGGGCGAAATCCTCCCCCGCATCGGCCAGTGCTGCGCGCCCGAGCCGCTTGTAGGGGTTCTCGGCCCAGTCCTTGTCGCCGCCATTGAGCAGATCGAAAAGGATCGCCCCGGGCACGATCGGCACCCGCTGCCCCTCTACCGCAAAACCGCGCCCCTCGGCTCGCAGCGCATCGGCCACGCCCGAGGCCGCATCCAGCCCGAAGGCCGAGCCGCCCGACAGCACCAGCGCATCGACCTCCTGCACCAGCTTGTCCGGCGCCAGAAGATCGCTCTCCCGCGTCCCCGGCGCGCCGCCCATGACATGCAGACCGGCCACGAACGGCTGGTCGGCGCTCAGCACCGTCACCCCGGTCCTGATGGCATCATCGGCGGCATTGCCCACCGCAAGACCCGCCACATCGGTAATCAGGTTGCGCTCTCCCGGCCGCATGTCCTGCCTTTCATCTTTCCCGAAATACTCCCGCCGGAGGCACGATTTTTCTCCCGAAAAATCGCCGCCCCCTCAGATGCAGCGTCCGCCGTCCACTTCCAGCACCACGCCGGTTACCATGCTGGCTTCGTCCGAGCACAGAAACGCCGCCGCATTGCCCATGTCCTCGGGCGTGGAAAAGCGGCCCAGCGGGATCGTGGCGAGGAATTTCGCCCGCATCTCGGGCGTGTCCTCGCCCATGAAGCTCCTGAGCAGCGGGGTTTCGCCCGCCACCGGGGCGATGGCATTGACCCGCACGCCCGCAGGTGCCAGCTCCACCGCCATGGTTTTCGTGGCGGTGATCATCCAGCCCTTGGAGGCATTGTACCAGTTGAGGTTCGGCCGCGGGCTGAGCCCGGCGGTGGAAGCGACATTGAGGATCGCGCCACGGCCGGCTTCCTTCATCGCCGGCACGAAGGCGCGCGCGGTCAGATAGACCGATTTCACGTTCACCGCCCAGACCCGGTCGAAATCTTCTTCGCTCACCTCTTCCATCGGCGCGGGCAGGTGGGTGATACCGGCATTGTTGACCAGGATATCCAGCCTGCCCCCGGCCAGCACCCGCTCGGCCATGGCGCTGACGCTGGCCGCGTCGGAGACATCCACCCCGATCGCCTCGCCGCCGATCTTGCCGGCCACCTCGCCCGCGCCTTCGGCATTGATGTCCGCCACGAAGACCCGGGCCCCCTTGTCGGCGAATTTGCGCGCAATTCCGGCGCCGAAGCCCGAAGCGGCGCCGGTGATGAGCGCAGTTTTCCCTTTCAGCCGCATGATATGCCTCCTTCTGGCTGGGCGCAGTCTGGGCCTGTTTGGCGCCGGGTTCAAGCGCGTTTCGCGGCCGGGAGCGCTTCACGGGCGGTGCTGGCGGCGGGCGATTTCACGGTAGAGCGCCTCGGGGATGCACCAACTGTCGCATCGCTGGATGATGGCGGCGGGGAGCAATCCGCATCAGTGATTTCGCCCTGGTACTATCTGGCGGCGGGGTGATTGGCGCAGAAAATCCTGCCCCGGGCGGCATTTCCCGGGGCAGGAGGGGGGGGATCGGGTCTGTCGCCGGTTCTGCGCGCCATCGCAAGGGCGGCGATCTTCGAAAAGCGGCTTCTGGCCCTTTCCCGGGCGGTCGGGGTCAGGGGGCTTTTCCGCTGTCTCCGGCTTCGCCGTTTGCGGTGGGTTCCGTCATGCTTTCCGCCTCTGTTTCCGCTTCCGCCGTTGCCCGGGTCTCGGTCAGCGTTTCGGCTTCCGCCGCTGCCTTTGCCTCCGGCGCGGCATCGCCCTTGCCCGACGGGTCGGCATAGAGGTCGTTGAGGCTCTGGATATGGGTGGCGACCGTGTCGCGGATCACTTGCAGGCGCCTGGCGATGCGCCTGGACCAGCCGACTGGGGTCGGGGTGAAGACCGATCCGCGCCAGGAGGTGGAGCGCAGGAAGCCCGCGCGCAGGTTGAGCTCGGCCGGGCCTTCGGCCTCGGGCAGCTTGCGGGCGAGGCGCTTGCGCATGAGGCCGCGCATCCAGCCATGAGTCGCGCCGATGACGATGGCCGCGCCAATGGCGGCGATCAGGATATCCCAGCGATGGGAGATGAAGCCTTCGAGGCTGAAAAGGCCCTCGGGCAGGGACCAGCCCATCTTTACCGAAAGCGCGATCAGGGCCGCGGCCAGCGCGCCGAGCACCAGCCCGTCGCCGATCAGCACCCGGCGGCGCCATTTGCGCTTGGCCTCGATCAGGCGTGGCAGGACTTCGTGCTCAAGCTCGTTGGCGACATTTTCCAGCACGCCGACCACGCGATAATTGCGCTGGATCTCCACCTCGTCCATGCGCTTGGTGATCTGGGCGAGGTCGTTGTCGCGCCGGGCACGGAAGCGCGCGCGCAGGGCTTCGTCCTCGATCGGGATCGAGGCTTCTTCGTTGTAGATGGTGAAGAACTTGCCCGAGGCGAGGCCCGCCTGGGCGATCGAGCGCTGCCAGGCGCCGAAAACCTCCTCCGGGTTGTCCTCGCGCGCGGCGGTGTCGATCTGGTTCAGCACATAGAAGAACTTGGACGTATCGGCCCGCTCCACGGTGCGCTTGACCAGATGCTGGAGCGTGTCCTGCATGGCGCCGGGCTCCGGGTGGCGGGCATCGAAGAACACCAGCACCAGATCGCTGAGGTCGATGATGTGGTCGGTGATGCGCAGGGTCGAGCGGCGCTGGTCGTCGGCGTCAAAGCCGGGGCTGTCGATGATGATCTTCGATTTCAGCTTGTCGGAATGGGAGGTGCGCAGCTGCAGGTAGCTTTCGATCCGCTTGCCCTCGCCTTGGGCCACCTTCTCGATCTCGCCGGAAATGCGGTAGAAGGGAAAGCGCGGGTCGGCATCGAGCGCGCTGCCGGGCAGGGTGTGGTTGGAGGCCGTGGCCGCCGAGCGGTAGGTGATGACGGTGAACTTGTCATCCACCGCCTGGTTGCCGGTATCCTGGATCTTCTCGCCGATATAGGCATTGATGAAGGTGGATTTGCCCGAGGAGAACGTGCCCAGCACCGCCACCAGCGGCCACCAGCTGATCTTGGTCGCAAGCGAGCTTTCGCGGTCCAGCAGGCCCAGGCCGTAAAGGATCTTGTCGAGCTTGTAATAGGTCGGAAGCACCTCGAGCAGGGCCGGGTTTTCGCTGGCGAGGTGGCTTTCGAGGCTCGACAGGCGCTTGGTCAGGAACTGGCTCACGGGCTGCCCTCCAGGGCTTGTTGCACGCGCTCGGCGGCGGCACGGTCAAGGGTGGCGAGCACGTCGAGCAGGATTTCCGCCTGCTGGCGGCGACCGGCTTCGAGCGCGGCCGTGGCGGCGGCTTCGAAATGGGTGGCGGCCTGGACTCGGTTGCCGTTCATGTAATGGATATTCCCCAACTCGCCGTGCAAGGTTTCATCGCCCGGGTATTCTTCCAGCAAATCGCGGTAGAGTGCAATGGCCGCGGGGATGTCGCCCTGCCAGTAGGCGGCGCGGGCGGCCTCGAGGCGGGCTTCGAAATGGGTGGCGGCCTGCGGCGCCTACTGGCAGGGCGACATCCCCGCGGCCATTGCAC
>JALTZY010000011.1 GCA_027045905.1 Paracoccaceae bacterium | reverse complement strand
TCGAGCGTGTCGCTGATCCGGTCCGCCATGGCCCGGTAGCGCTCGGCCTTTTCGCCGGCGGTGAAGCCCAGCGTCCAGCTATGGACCTGGTGCACATCCGCATAGCCCCCGGTGGAAAAGGCGCGGATCAGGTTCAGCGTGCCGGCGGCCTGGGTATAGGCCTGGAGCATCCGCTCCGGGTCGGGGATGCGCGCCTCGGCGCTGAAGGCGAGGTCGTTGATGATATCGCCGCGATAGCTGGGCAGCTCCACGCCGTCGATCACCTCGGTGGGCGCCGAGCGCGGCTTGGCGAACTGCCCGGCGATGCGCCCGACCTTGATCACCGGCACCTTGGCGCCATAAGTCAGCACCATCGCCATCTGCAGCATCACCTTGAAGGTGTCGCGGATCGCATCGGCATTGAAGGCGGCAAAGCTCTCGGCGCAGTCGCCCCCCTGCAGCAGAAAGGCCTCGCCGCGCGCCGCCTTGCCGAGCTCCGCCTTGAGCTTGCGCGCCTCGCCCGCGAAGACCAGCGGCGGATAGGAGGCAAGCTTTCCCTCGACCCGGCGCAGCGCCTCGCCGTCGGTATAGTCGGGCATCTGCACCCGGGGTTTCGCGCGCCAGCTGTCTTTTGCCCAGTCGTTCATCGCTTGCTCCATGGTTCGGGGCGCCGACCCCGGGGACGGGGCGCGGGCGGCACTGTCAGCCTCCCGCTATAGCATCTGTGGGCAGGAGTGCAAACGCATCTGCCTGCCCGGTGCGATCCGAGCAGCCCGGGCCGCCGACAAACCGGAAAACGGTAAGGCCCCGCCCCGTGGCTCCGCGCGCCCGACAGGCCCCGGATCGGGGCTTGATCGGGAGAGAAAAAGCTGATCCCGTCAATTGTCAGGATCACGATGCCACCCGAGCGAATCAGCAGATGACCAGCCGCCGCCCCAGTCAGGACACGCCCGCCGCGCCGCCTGTCCCGCCGGCCGAGCGCCCGCGGCGTTTCGTCTTCGTGCTGATGCATCAATTCACCCTGCTAAGCTTTGCCGGGGCGCTGGATGCGCTGAGGCTCGCCAATCTGCACCTGGGCCGGCAGGCCTATGAGTGGCGCCTGCTGAGCGAAGACGGCGGGCAGGCGCTCAGCTCGGCCGGGGTCGCGCTCGGCGTTGACGGCGCGCTGGAAGAGCTGCGCCGCGACGACACCGTGATCCTGTGCGGCGGGCTCGACATCCAGCAGAACACCGGCCAGAAGCTGATCGCCTGGCTGCGCCGGGAAGCGCGCAGGGGCGTGAGAATGGGGGCGATCTGCACCGCCGCCCATGTGCTGGCCAGGGCCGGACTGCTGGAGGGCAGACGGGCCACCATCCACTGGGAGAACCACGATGCCATGGCCGAGGCATTCGACGCGATCGAGCTTTCCAGGGCGGTATTCGTGATCGACGGCGACCGGCTGACCAGCGCCGGAGGCACCGCCTCGATCGACATGATGCTGAAGCTGATCGCGCTGGACCACGGCGAAGAGGTGGCCAATGCGGTGGCTGATCAGCAGATATACACGACCATCCGCACCGACCGCGACAGCCAGCGCCTTTCGGTTCCTACCCGCATCGGGGTGCGCCATCCGAAGCTGGCGGCGGTGATCGAGATGATGGAGGCGAACATGGAAGAGCCGCTCAGCCCCTCGGTCCTGGCCGGCCGGGTGGGCATGTCCACGCGCCAGCTCGAGCGGCTGTTTCGCCGCTATCTCGACCGCTCGCCCAAGCGCTATTACATGGAAATGCGCCTGCACAAGGCGCGCAACCTGCTCTTGCAGACCGACATGAGCGTGATCAATGTGGCGCTCGCCTGCGGGTTTTCCTCCCCCTCGCATTTCTCCAAATGCTACCGGGCGCATTACCGGATCACCCCCTACCGGGAGCGCGGCAGCCTGGCGGCGCGGGAGTGAGGGGCGGGAATAAGGGGCGGCGTGCGGACGAGAGCGCGAACGGGGCACGGCGGGAAACAGGCGGGAGGAACAGGCAGGGGGAAAAGCCCAGAGGCGCAGGCGGTGCGCTCATCGCCCCTCCGGGCGCGTTTACGGGGTTTTCATTTTTTGCGCACGCGCTTAGGGTAAGGACGGGAATGTATTAACAGGGAGAATTACCCATGAAAAAGCTGCTTCTGGCCTCTGCCGCGAGCGCCCTGATGGCTTCGGGCGCGCTTGCCGAGGAAATCAAGCTGGGGATCATCTTCGGCTTCACCGGCCCGATCGAGAGCCTGACCCCGGCCATGGCCGACGGGGCCGAACTGGCGATGAAGGAGGTGAGCGATTCGGGCAAGTTCTTGGGCGGCTCCACCGTGACTCCGGTGCGAGCCGACTCCACCTGCATCGACGCCGGCGCGGCCACCGCCGCCGCCGAGCGCCTGGTGACCTCCGACGGGGTGGCCGCGATCGTCGGTGCCGACTGCTCCGGCGTGACCGGCGCGATCCTCGCCAATGTGGCCGTACCCAACGGGATCGTGATGATTTCGCCCTCGGCGACCAGCCCCGGCCTCTCGACGGCCGAGGACAATGGCCTGTTTTTCCGCACCGCGCCTTCGGATGCGCGCCAAGGCGTGGTGATGGCCGAGATCCTGCTCGAGCAGGGGGTGAAGTCGGTGGCCGTCACCTATACCAACAACGATTACGGCAAGGGCCTCGCCGATGCCTTCCAGGCCGCTTATGAAGAGCGCGGCGGCAGCGTCACCATCAACGCCGCCCATGAGGACGGCAAGGCCGACTACTCGGCCGAAGTGGGCGCTCTGGCGGCTGCCGGCGGCGACCGTCTCGTGGTCGCGGGCTATGTGGACCAGGGCGGCTCCGGGATCGTGCGCGCGGCGCTGGATGCCGGGGCGTTCGACACTTTCCACTTCCCCGACGGCATGATCGGCACCAAGCTCGAGGAGAATTTCGGCGACGAGATCGACGGCTCCACCGGCCAGCACCCGGGCACCGACAGCCCGGGGGCGGCGATGTTCCAGGAGCTTGCCGGCGATGCCTTCGACGCCACCTCGCCCTTCTCTCCCGAATCCTACGACGCCGCCGCGCTGATCCTGCTGGCGATGCAGGCGGCGGGCTCTTCGGACAGTCAGGTCTTCAAGGACAAGGTGATGGATGTGGCCAATGCCCCGGGCGAGAAGATCTACCCGGGCGAACTTGCCAAGGCCCTCGATATCCTCGCCTCCGGCGGCGATATCGACTATGTGGGCGCCAGCGCGGTGGAGCTGATCGGCCCCGGCGAAAGCGCCGGCAATTACCGCCAGATCGTCATCGAAGGCGGCAAGGTCACCACGGCGAAATACCGCTGAAGACAGCCGGAGAAGCAGCGAAACAGCCCGGGATTTCCGGGCTGTTTCCGTAATTTGCGCAAGTTGCAAGGCGTTTGCAAGGCGCCGAAAGAGCCACGGGGGGATGGATGATCGAAGTTCGCGACATCCGCAAGCATTTCGGCGGCTTTCGTGCCGTGGACGGGGCGACGCTCAGCATCGCCAGGAGCTCCATCACCGGGCTGATCGGCCCGAACGGCGCCGGAAAGACTACTCTTTTCAACGTGATAGCAGGCGTTCTCAAGCCTACTTCCGGACAGGTCTTCATGGAGGACGAGGACATTACCGGCCTGCCGCCGCATGTGCTGTTTCACAAGGGGCTGCTCAGGACCTTTCAGATCGCCCATGAATTTCCGACCATGAGCGTGCGCGAAAACCTGATGATGGTGCCCGGCGGGCAGACCGGCGAGCGCCTGCTGGCGACCTGGCTGCAGCCCGGGCGCATCCGCGCCGAGGAAGAGGCGCTCAGGCGCAAGGCCGACGAGGTGCTGGAATTCCTCACCATCGACCACCTGGCCGAGGAAAAGGCCGGCAATCTCTCCGGCGGGCAGAAGAAGCTGCTGGAGCTTGGTCGCACCATGATGGTGGATGCGCGCGTCGTGTTTCTCGACGAGGTGGGCGCGGGCGTCAACCGCACCCTGCTCAGGACCATTGGCGACGCGATCATCCGCCTGAACAAGGAGCGCGGCTATACCTTCGTGGTGATCGAGCATGACATGGATTTCATCGGCCGGCTGTGCGACCCTGTGATCTGCATGGCCGAGGGCAAGGTGCTGGCCGAAGGCACGCTCGACGAGATCAAGGCCAATGAGCAGGTGATCGAGGCTTATCTCGGCACGGGGCTCAAGAACAAGATGAAGGAAGAGGCGTGAGGGAATCGCAGGGATTCAATGCCTCCGGCGGGAGTATTTGCAGAAAGGCGAAAGGGCAGGCGCGTGGCTGAACCTTTTCTCATCGGCGAAAGCATGGTGGCGGGCTACGGCAAGGGGCCGGCGATCCTGCATGAATGCACGATCAGCGTGAATCCGGGCGAGATCGCGGTGATCGTGGGGCCGAACGGGGCCGGCAAATCCACCGCGATGAAGGCGATCTTCGGGATGCTGAACATGCACCAGGGCCGGGTGCTGCTCGATGGCGACGACATTACCGGCCTCAGCCCGCAGGATCGGGTGGTGAAGGGCATGGGATTCGTGCCGCAGACGCATAATATCTTTACCTCGATGACGGTGGAGGAAAACCTGGAGATGGGGGCTTTCATCCGCCGCGATGATATTTCGGCCACCATGGAGCAGGTCTATGAGCTTTTTCCGGTGCTGCGCGACAAGCGCTATCAGGCGGCGGGCGAGCTTTCGGGCGGGCAGCGCCAGCAGGTCGCCGTGGGGCGTGCGCTGATGACCGAGCCCAAGGTGCTGATGCTCGACGAGCCCACGGCCGGCGTCAGCCCGATCGTCATGGACGAGCTGTTTGACCGCATCATCGAGGTGGCGCGCACCGGGATCCCGATCCTGATGGTGGAGCAGAATGCCCGCCAGGCGCTGGAGATCGCCGACAAGGGCTATGTGCTGGTGCAGGGGCGCAATGCCCATACCGGCAGCGGCAAGGATCTGCTGGCGGACCCTGAAGTGCGCCAGAGTTTTCTGGGGGGCTGAGCAGATGAAGCCCGCGCGCCTCGCACCGCTCCTCGCCCTTCCCCTGCCCGCCATGGGGGGCGGATTCGAGTGCAGCATGGAGCGTGAATGCAGCAATCTGGGGTGTTTCGATGTCAGCTATGCCCCCTATATCGACACTGAGGCGGGTGGAGATGGGGCGGGCGGGGATTCGCCCGGCATCCTGCTGCGCGGTATCGGCACCGAGATCGCGCTGGAGGGCGGGCCGCGGGACAGCTCGCCGGAGCGCTGGAAGCTGTTTGCCGCCCTGCCGCAAAACGGACTCCTGACCATCGAGATCGACGAAGAAGGCGGCCGCGCCGTCTTTACCACTTTCGGGCGGCGCGGCGATTCGCCCTGGGTTACGACCGTGACCGGCACATGCGTATCAATGGGCTAGCAAGAGGTTGGCAATGGATTTTCTGAACGCAATCGTGGCGCTGGCCAATTACTTGCTGATCCCGGGCCTTGCCTATGGCAGCCAGCTGGCGCTCGGTGCGCTGGGGGTGACGCTGGTCTATGGCATCCTGCGCTTTTCCAACTTTGCCCATGGCGACACCATGGCCTTTGGCGCCATGGTGACGATCCTGGTGACCTGGTGGCTCCAGTCGCTGGGCATCTCCATCGCGCCCTTGCCGACCGCGCTGCTGGCGATGCCGTTCGGCATCCTCGCCACCGCGGCGCTGCTCCTGGCGACCGACCGGGTGGTCTATCGATTCTACCGGCGCGTCAAGGCGAAGCCCGTGGTGCTGGTGATGGCATCGCTCGGCGTGATGTTCATCATGAACGGGCTGGTGCGTTTCATCATCGGGCCGGATGATCAGCGCTTCGCCGACGGAGCGCGCTTCATCATCAAGGCGCGCGATTTCAAGGCCTGGTCGGGCCTGAGCGAGGGACTGGCGCTGCGCACAAGCCAGGTCATCACCATCGTCACCGCCGTGGTGGTGGTGGCGGCCCTGTTCTGGTTTCTCAACAAGACCCGCACCGGCAAATCCATGCGCGCCTTTTCCGACAACGAGGATCTGGCGCTGCTCTCGGGCATCAACCCGGAGCGGGTGGTCATGTATACTTGGCTGATCGTCGCGGCGCTGGTGACGGTGGCCGGCGTGCTTTACGGGCTCGACAAGTCGTTCAAGCCCTTCACCTATTTCCAGCTCTTGCTGCCGATATTCGCCAGCGCCATTGTCGGCGGGCTGGGCAATCCGCTGGGCGCCATTGCCGGGGGCTTCGTGATCGCATTCAGCGAGGTGACGGTGACCTATGCCTGGAAGAAGGTCCTGACCTACCTGCTGCCGGCGGACTGGGCGCCGGACGGGCTGGTGCAGCTGATGTCCACCGATTACAAGTTCGCGGTATCCTTCGCCATCCTCGTGGTGGTGCTGCTGATCAAGCCCACCGGGCTGTTCAAGGGGCAATCGGTATGAGCGTCAACCGGAAGAATATCGCGCTTTTCGCCACCATCGCCGCGCTGCTGGTGCTGGTGGGTGTCATCCAGAGCGCCAATGTGGCGCTGGCGCTGCTCAATATCGGCCTGATCAGCGCCATCATGGCGCTGGGGGTGAACCTGCAATGGGGCTATGCGGGCCTGTTCAACGTGGGCATCATGGGATTCGTCGCGCTCGGAGGGCTCGCGACAGTGCTGACCTCGATGCCGCCGGTAGCGGAGGCCTGGCAAGCGGGCGGCGCGCGGGTGATCGCGGCGCTGCTGCTCGGCGCGGGCGTGATCGCGGCGGCCGTGCAGGCCTTCAAGCGGCTCAGCGGGCGGGTGCGCACGCTCGCCATGCTGGCGATCCTGGTCGGCGGCTTCTTCGCCTATCGCTGGCTGCTCGATCCGGCGGTGGCGGCGATCGAAGCGGTGAACCCGGCCTCGACCGGCTATCTGGGCGGCGCGGGCCTGCCGATCCTGGTCGCCTGGCCGGTGGGGGCGCTGTTTGCCGCCGGCGCCGCCTGGCTGATCGGCAAGACCGCGCTGGGCCTGCGCTCGGATTACCTGGCGATTGCCACGCTGGGGATTGCCGAGATCATCATCGCGGTACTGAAGAACGAGGACTGGCTGGCGCGCGGGGTGAAGAACGTGGTCGGCCTGCCCCGCCCCTGGCCGGTGCCAAAGGAGATCGACCTTCAGAATTCCGCCGCCTTCGTCGCCCGGGCCGATGCCTGGGGGCTTGATCCGGTCACCGCCTCTTCGCTTACCGTCAAGCTCGCCTATGCGGGGCTGTTCGCCGCGGTGCTGCTCTTGCTGATCTGGATGGCGGAGCGCGCGCTCAATTCGCCCTGGGGGCGGATGATGCGCGCCATTCGCGACAATGAGGAAGCCGCCGAGGCCATGGGCAAGGACGTAACCGGGCGGCATCTGCAGGTCTTCGTCATCGGCGCGGCGATCTGCGGGCTGGCCGGGGCGATGCTGACCACGCTCGACGGCCAGTTCACCCCGGGCAGCTACCAGCCGCTGCGCTTTACCTTCCTGATCTGGGTGATGGTGATCGTCGGCGGCTCGGGCAACAACTGGGGCGCGGTGCTGGGGGGCTTCGTGATCTGGTTCTTCTGGGTCGAGGTGGAGCCGATCGGCAACTGGCTGGTGGGCTGGCTGACCGCCGGCATGGCCGATGACAGCCCGCTGAAGGCGCATCTGCTGGATTCGGTGGCGCATATGCGGCTCC
>JALTZY010000010.1 GCA_027045905.1 Paracoccaceae bacterium | reverse complement strand
GACCTCACCGGCATCCTAAGTCTTTGCCAGACAAGCAAAAACGCCGCCTCCATCTCTGAAGACGACGTTTCGCAAATCTCGGTGGTTGCGGGGGCAGGATTTGAACCTGCGACCTTCAGGTTATGAGTCGTGTTGAAACGGCTTCTCGCTGCTTCTCGAAACCGCGATATTCTTCGCGATTTCGGGGCCTTGAAGCGGATGCCTGGATCGGCCCCTTGCGCACGCGCTCGGACGATTTCGCACCGTTTTTCAGCCTCTTGCTTCCACAATGCTTCCAAGAGCTTTCAGAATGATTGCCGTGGTAACAGAAGCATCACCCCACATGCCGCCAGAATCCGAGCTTGCGCTTGTGCTTTTCCTTGATCTTGTGCAGCCAGCTGGCGTGGCTGTCGAACCGCCCCCGATCTTCGATCTGCGCCGCGAGGCTTTCGCATTCCAGCAGGTGGCGCGCAGCGTGGCGGTAGCGTTTCGAGCGGGCCTTGTTCAGGGCGAACTCGACCATCGCGCGCAAGGGTGAGTGTTGCGGCAAGCGGGTGGCCCGCCGACAGGGTGTTGGCCGCCGGGGTCAGCAGCTCGTAGTGGTCGCCGTCCAGCTCATCTGCGCGATCAACGACCAGCCTTGCCGCGCGATCGAGCGTCGGCCAGCGGATCAGGAACGACAATGCGCCAAGGAAAGAGCCATGCGCCATGGCGAGATCCAGCGCGCGTTCCTCGGCCTCGACATCGTCGAAATCCGGCAGCCGCTTGAGGTAGTCCCGCAGATGGCCCTCCGACAGGTTGCGTTCGAATTCCCGCCAGCGCAGCGCTTGTGCGTCCTCGTCCTTACCAAGCGCTTCCAGCACCGCAAGGCGGGTGTCGGTGTAGTCCGGCGGGATCCAGCCCCTTCCATGATCAGCGGCATCCAGTGCCTCCAGCGCCTCAGGCGCGCGCCCTGCCGCCAGCAGGCGGCTGGCGATGTCGGCGGCAATTCCGGGCGCCCGGCGGGTATCCTCATCATACTGGGCGATCCAGGCATCCACGTCCCCCTGGGCGTCGGCGATATCCATCAGGGCGCTGCGCACCGAACTCTTGCGCGAGCTCTCGGCCATCTCGTGGGCATAAGATGGCCCGCCCGAGCCCCAGCCGACCTCTTCCCATTCCTCCCTGGGCGGCACCGGAACGGGGGTCTCGGCCAGTTCCTCGACCCGCGCCTTCAGCCGCGCGAGGCCCTTCTCGCCCATCGCCGGGGCCAGGGCCAATATCAGCCCGTCATACTGGGCATAGTCATTGTCGCACACGGCCGTGTCGAACACCCGGTCGGCCAACGCCTCGGGGTCAAGCCCGGCGCCCGGCGCGATCTCGGCCATATCCTTGAGGGCCATCCAGAACTGATCGCCTATATCACCGCCGGAATCGTCGCAGCGCTCATAGAGCGAGGGCGCCAGCGCAAGGAACCGCCACAACAGCTCCATCGCCTCTTGCGGGTCACGGGGAGCGACCTTGCCGACGATCACCTCTCGCTGGGTGTCGAGATCCCGGACCAAGGGGCGCATCCGGTTCCAATCGACGAACGACCGCGACCGGGCGATCTGGCCAAGGCGCTTGCGGATTTCGCTGGCGACCTGCTGCGGCCCGGCGATTTCCAGCGTGAGGCGCCGTTTCAGCGCTGCGTCATTCTCGGCCAGCTCCATCAGCAGCGAGGCCAGCCGCTCGGCCCCCAGCTCAGCCAGGGTTTCGGTGTTCAGCTTCTTGCGGCTGGTCTTGCGCGAGGCCATGGGCCGTTTCTCCACTCGTCAACAAATTGCGCAGCAGCATAAGGCCCCGGCGCGCATCCGGAAAGAGCGGATGCGATTCGACCACACGGCAGTTCACAGGCTCTGACAACCCAGAAACCAACCTGCGAAGCAATTCGGGTATTTTCCTTTTTCTTCGCCTTTTCAATGTCTTCGTTGACTTTCCATCGGGTCGGAGCAAGGCTTCCCGCCAAAGAACATAAACCTGACAGAACCGCACCGCTCAATCATGCCCAAACTGACCAAGCGCATCGTCGATACTGCCGAGCCAGGGGCGCGCGAGTATTTCATCTGGGACAGCGACATCCCCGGCCTTGGCCTGCGCATCCTGCCCAGCGGGCGCAAAAGCTATGTCGTGCAATACCGGGCCGGGCGGCGGTCGCGGCGGATGACGCTGGGGCCCAGCACCGTGCTGACCTGCACGCAGGCGCGCAACCGCGCCATTGAAATCATCGCTGCAGCGCGCAATGGCGAGGATCCGGCGGCCGCCCGCGATGCCCAGCGCACGGCCGTCACTGTCAGGGAGCTGGCCGAACGCTTTGACGCAGAGCACATCGCGATCCGGCTCAAACCCAGTACCGCCCGGGAATACCGGCGCAATCTGCGGCGCTTCATCCTGCCAACCCTTGGCCGGCTTTTGGTGACCGAGGTGACGCGCGCCGATGTGGCCAAGTTTCACCACGATCTGCGCCACATCCCCTATCAGGCCAACCGCTGCCTGGAAGTGATCTCGAAGATGTTCAACCTGGCCGAGATGTGGGGCCTGCGCCCTGACGGCACCAATCCGCGCAAGCACATCCGCAAATACCCCGAGGAAAAGCGCGAACGCTTCCTCAGCGCCGCCGAGCTGCGGCGGGTTGGCGAGGTGCTGCGCGAGATGGAGGCCGAGGGGATCGAGCTGCCATCGGCCATCCTTGCCGTGCGCCTACTGATCCTGACCGGCTGTCGCCTCGGCGAGATCATGACCCTGAAATGGGACTACGTCGATATCCCCGGCAGAGCCCTGCGCCTGCCCGATTCCAAGACGGGCGCCAAGATCGTGCATCTCGGCCAACCCGCCATCGAGCAGCTGGAGCGCGCGCACCGCATGCCGGGAAACCCGTGGGTGATCTTCGGCACGATCGAGGGCAAGCACCTGAGCGACCTGCAGCCCTTCTGGCGCCGGGTCCGTGCAAGGGCCGGCCTCAAGGACGCGCGCATCCACGACCTGCGCCACACCTTTGCCTCGACCGCCGTTGCTGCCGGCCAGGGGCTGCCGATGATCGGCAAGCTTCTCGGCCACACGCAGGTCCAGACCACAGCGCGCTATGCGCATCTGGCGGCTGACCCGGTCAGGGATGCGGCGGACGTGGTGGCTCTCACGATCAAGGGTGCTCTTGGCTGATCACTCTCCAATTCGTTGAATTTCGTTTGCATGCGGGGGATTTTCCCGATAGCGTGGCTGCATGCCCAGTAACTGGGCGCGCATAATTTTCATGCGCATCGGCCAAGCCGGGAGAATGCAGTGGACAAGGCCAAAGCGGATCTCCGCTGGGGAGTTGGGAAGCGACTCGAATTCATCGAGTTCCGCCTGTTCTGGGAGGGACGCGTGAACCGCAGCGATCTGATGGAGCAGTTCGGGATCTCGGTGAACCAGGCGTCTGCCGACCTGAACCGCTACATCGCTCTGGCACCCAACAATATGGCCTATGACAAGAGTGCCCGGACCTATGTGCGCACGCCAGAATTCAAGGCCCATTTCAGCGAACCTGACGCCAGCAAGTATCTGGCCCAGTTGCGTTCGGTCGCCGATGGCATTCTTGAACGCGAAGACGTATGGATCGCGGAGCTTCTACCGTTTGCATCCGCACCGACGCCGGTCCGCGGAGTCAAACCTGTAACGCTGCGCTCAGTCGTCGGAGCCATTCGCCGATCCGAAGCGATCGAAGTGAAGTACCAAAGCCTGTCGCGTCCGGAACCGCAGTGGCGCTGGATCGCACCCCATGCAATCGCGTTTGATGGGTTTCGCTGGCACACTCGGGCGTTTTGTCTGACTGACGAGTGCTTCAAGGATTTTCTGTTTTCGCGGATTCTTAAGCTTCGAGGATCGTGCGAGAGCGAAGCTTCGCCCGAGGATGACCGCGACTGGCATTCCGAGGTCACGCTGGAGATTGGCCCCCACCCCGGCCTCTCTGAGACGCAGGCGAAGGTGATCGCGCTCGACTACGGCATGAGGGGCGGCAGAGCCAAGATCAAGGTCCGGCGAGCGTTGCTTTATTACGCGCTCCGGCGGTTGGGTCTTGATACCGATCCGGAAGCGCGGCAACCGCAGGACCAGCAGATCGTGTTGTTGAACCGGGAGGCCATCGTTGCAGATCATCGATAACACCTCTCAACTTCTCGGGGACGACCTGAAGGCTGAACTTGGTCGTGGGACTCGTTTGAGGATCGCCGCCTCGTGCTTTTCGATTTATGCGTTTGAAGCGCTGAAGGCCGAGCTTGCGAAGATTGATAGCCTTCAATTCGTCTTTACCGCTCCAACTTTCGTTCCGACTGAGGTGACAGATCGCCTTCGGAAGGAGCGGCGCGAATTCTTTATTCCGAAAGCACGTAGAGAGAGCGACCTCTATGGCACGGAATTCGAGATTCAACTTCGCAACAAGCTGACCCAACGCGCGGTTGCACGAGAATGCGCCGACTGGATCCGCAAAAAGGCCAAGTTCCGGTCAAATACAACCAAGGCGCCGATGCAGCAGTTCATGCATGTTAGCAAAACAGATAGTGAAGTGGTCTACATGCCGATCAGCGGATTCACTGCGGTCGATCTGGGATATCAGAAGGGCGATGCCGTTTCGAACTTCGTGACGCGTTTTGACGAGCCGACGCATACGAATGTGTATCTTCAATTGTTCGATCAAATCTGGTCAGACCCGGAAAAGGTGAAGGACGTCACCGACGCAATCTGTGAGCATATCGAGTCCGTCTATCAGGAGAACTCGCCAGAGCGCATCTATTTCATGATGCTTTACAACATCTTCCGCGACTTCCTCGAAGAGGTTGACGAAGACGTTCTGCCAAACGATTTGACCGGCTATCGCGATAGCGCGGTCTGGAACAAGCTCTTCAATTACCAAAAGGACGCCGCGACGGGCATCATCAACAAGCTGGAAACATACAACGGCTGTATCTTGGCGGACTCAGTCGGTCTCGGAAAAACATTCACCGCCCTCGCGGTGATAAAGTACTACGAATTGCGAAACCGCTCTGTCCTGGTGCTTTGCCCCAAGAAGCTTGCGGACAACTGGAGAAACTACAATTCGAACCTTACAACCAACATCTTTTCCAGAGACCGGTTCAACTACGATGTTCTTTGCCACACGGACCTCTCCCGCACCTCCGGTGAATCCTTTGGCATCCCGCTGAACCGGGTGAATTGGGGCAACTACGACTTGGTTGTCATCGATGAATCTCACAATTTCAGAAACAACGATGTCTACAAGGATAGAGAGACCCGATATCAGAAACTGATGAACAAGGTCATCCGAGCCGGGGTAAAGACCAAAGTCCTGATGCTTTCGGCGACCCCGGTGAACAACCGTTTCACAGACTTGCGCAATCAGCTTGCACTTGCCTACGAGGGGCAATCGGAGCAGCTGAGCAAGAACCTGAAAGCTCAAACCAGCATAGAAGAAATCTTTCGCCGAGCCCAAAAGGCGTTCAACGAATGGTCTTCCCTGCCACCCGAGGAGAGGACGTCCGCGTCGATCCTTAAGGCATTGGATTTCGATTTTTTCGAACTGCTCGACGCCGTAACCATCGCTCGGTCACGCAAGCACATCGAAACCTTTTACAATACAAAGGACATCGGCGAATTTCCGACGCGACGCAAGCCTCTGTCGTTCCATTGCCCGATCACCGAACGATCCGACGTAATGGGACTGAATGACATTTTCACGCAGCTGTCCACACTCAAACTCGCAGTCTATGCCCCGATCAGTTACATCCTCCCGAGTCGTGTCCGGAAATACGAGGAAATCTACGACACACAGGTCGAAGGCGGAGGCGGCAAGCTGCGACAGGCAGACCGAGAGCGTAGCCTTCAGGCGCTCATGACCACCAACCTGCTGAAACGTCTCGAGAGCTCGGTGGAAGCGTTTAGGCTCACACTTAGATCCCTTGGCACAAACATTTCCCGTACGCTGGAAGTCATTGGCGAATTCGAAAAGACGGGGGCTAGTGAAAGCATCAGCGACCACCTTGCCGAAATGAGTGATTTCGATCCCGAGGACGACGATCTTTCGGGACTCGACGAGTTCACCGTCGGAAAGAAGGTCCAGATCAGCCTTGCCGACATGGATTTGCCCTCCTGGAAACACGATCTGGCAGCAGACCTTGTTCTTATCAACGACCTGGTCGCGTCGATGGACAAGGTGAAGCCGGCCGACGATGCCAAGCTCCAACACCTGCTAGGCCTGATCAGGAAGAAGATCGATGAGCCGCTGAACCCCGGCAACCGAAAGGTTCTGATCTTCACCGCTTTTGCCGATACGGCCAACTACCTCTACGACAACCTAGCACCCTTCGCGCGACAGCTCGGGTTGCATGTCGGCAAGGTCACTGGGTCTGACACACCCAAGACCACCCTCAAGAAGTCCTACGACTTCCAGAGCATCCTTACCTTGTTCTCGCCGCGATCAAAGGAAAAGGACATCGTTCTGCCCAATGAGCCGGAGGAGCTGGACATCCTGATTGGCACCGACTGCATCTCCGAGGGCCAGAACCTGCAGGACTGCGACTTCCTGGTCAACTACGACATCCATTGGAACCCGGTTCGCATCATCCAGCGCTTTGGCCGGATCGATCGGATCGGATCACCCAACAGCCAGATTCAGCTGGTCAACTACTGGCCGGATATCACGCTCGACGAATACATCAATCTCAAGGAGCGGGTGGAAAACCGGATGGTGATCACCGACATCACTGCTACCGGGGACGACAACGTTCTGACCGCCAAATCAAGCGAAATCGCGTATCGCAAGGAACAGCTGAAACGCCTGCAGGACGAGGTTATCGAGCTCGAGGATGTCAAGGCCGGGATATCCATCACCGACTTGGGCCTCAACGACTTCCGCATGGATCTGCTGGGCTATGTCAAGGAGCATGGTGAGCTCGATAACGTCCCCTTCGGCATGCATGCCGTTGTCCCGGCGCAGCCCGAGCTGGGCCTTGAACCCGGCGTCATCTTCGCGCTCAAGAACATCCACGACAGCGTGAACGTCAACCAGCAGAACCGCCTGCACCCCTTCTACCTAGTCTACATCGACGACAATGGCCAGATCATCGCTGACCACACCGAGGTCAAGCGTTTGCTCGACCTGATCCGTAGCTGCTGCAAGGGGCGCGTTGAGCCGATCCGCGACGTCTGCCGCATTTTTAACGAACGCACGGACGACGGGCGCAGGATGGAGCGCTACTCGGACCTGCTCAGCCAGGCGATCCGCTCCATGATCGAGGTGAAGGAAGAGAAGGACATCGACAGCCTATTCAGCGGCGGTCGCACCACGGCGCTGACCCACACCATCAAGGGGTTGGATGACTTCGAGCTGATCGCCTTCCTGGTCATCGAAGGGGGCGGCCCATGACCCTCTACGACTGGCCCCGCGCCGCGGCCTTCGGGCGCGTGATCCCCAAGCGAAAGATCTATGAACATGCCGGCGCGAATTCCGCGCTCAAAGACCTTTTCGTGCGCGAGGTGGATCAGATCACCTGGTCGTACAAGCTGGCGCCCGAGACGATCAATCTGGAAGCCACAAAGTGTGTCACGGAAATTCAGGTGTTCCGCATCGCTTCGCGGACCACGATGCTGGATCGCAACGTACTACGCGCCATCGACCGGGCCATTCCCTTTCCGCTGATCTTCGAAGTCACTCACGAAGGGCGCATCAAGATGGTCGCCGCCTACAAGCGACCGAGCGACGCCGACAGCGCCCGCTGGGTGGTGGGTGATTATTTCGAGGGCGAATGGACGCCCGAAGATACCCCGCGCACGCCGCTTCCGGTGGCTTTGAACCTCGGTGCATTGTATGAGAAACTTCTGAACCCGCTGGTCGAGGGGGAAACGGCACGGCTGTTTTCAGGCATGGGCGAGGCACCGCAGACACCGTTCCTCGCGGCTGAGCCGGAAAAGCCCGTGTCGCTGGAAGAGCGCATCGCACATGCCGAAGCGATCAAGCGCCAAGCGCGTGAGGTCGAGCGGATCAAGGCGCGCCTCAAGCGTGAGAAGCAATTCAACAAGCGCGTGGCGATCAATGCCGAGCTGCGCACGGCCGAGAAAACCTTAGCGAGCTTTCAGGCTTCTGGTGCAATGCAGATGGGGCAGAAACATGGAGATTGAAAAGGTCTATTCTTATCCCGATCCCGACGTTCTAAACGAGATCGTTTCGGGCGCTCAAATAAATGTAGCTTCGCCGTTCTACTCATCGGCCTCTCTGGGCCTGATAGCTCAAAGCGACATAGAAAAAATGGCACTCATCACGCGTCTGCCGACGCAGTACATCATGCCCTCCGCATTCATAGAGAACGATCCGGCCCCACTCGCGCGGCTTTTTCGGGAAATGAGTGATCGACTCACAGTCTACGCGTTACCATCACTTCACGCCAAGCTATACCTAAATGACGAGGTGGCTTGGGTTGGAAGTGCGAACCTGACGCTCAACGGGTTCTCCGGAAAGCCCGAAATAGTTATTAGATTTAGAGATACTGAACGTTTCTGGTCTGACATATTTTTCAATTACAGCCGCAACGCTAAGCCCGTCAGCTGTGATGACCTAGCCAAACTGCTGAAATGGATCGACATCGGGCTCACGAAAGTAAGGAGCCAGCATAATACTGCGGAAAAGACTTCAGGAGAAACTGCCTATGCACCGCTCACTTTTGAAGACTTTGTTGAATGGCTAGCGGAGCCAGATCAACCGCGCCCTGCCATCCGCAACCACATTCTCGATCGGGTTAACGGAAAGAATTTCATGAGTGGTCACGTACCGCCAGCATTTCATGGGGCTATGGCGTTTCTCCGTTTGAACAGCGATTATCGCACTCGGCTTGAGACAGCCACCGACAGATCTATTCCGGCAGATATCCTTGCCGATTTCGCATCTTTCGTCGAAGAGTATGGGAACGAATATCGGGGACCTCGGGGTGGATACTGGAGGAATTATCTCTCAACACGACTTGGAGGCGCGCAAAGCCATGGAGGCGCAGGAGACACAGTTGCGAAGAAGTGTCTCGTGCTAATCCCCGCTTATATCAATACGCGGCAACAGGCCCAGTTCGGATAAGGAAAGAACGCATGGAAAAACTGAAAATGCGAACAAAGAATCTGAGCCAAGAGAGGATCAGAGCTATCAAAGACCTATTCCCTTCTTGCGTTCGGGAGGCGTTTAATGAAAAAACGGGAGAAAAACAGCTTTCGATTGACTTTGATCAGCTTCGGCAGGAGCTAAGCGATCAAATAGTGGAAGGCCCCCAAGAACGCTACCGCTTGGATTGGCCCGGCAAGCGCAAAGCTCTCGCAACCGCCAACGCGCCAATTGAGAAAACTCTGCGTCCTTGCAGAGCAGAAAGTGTCAATTTTGATGGCACTCAGAACCTTTTTCTCGAAGGGGATAATTTCGAAGTTCTTAAAATCATTGAAGAAACATTTCTGGGGGCTGTAAGGATGATCTATATTGATCCTCCTTACAATACGGGAAGAAACCTTATCTATAAGAACGATTATAGTGAGACTGCTTCTGAATTCCTCGAGCGATCCGGTCAGGTTGCAGAGGAGGGTGGACGACTTGTTGCAAATCCTGAGACCAGCGGCCGTTTCCACTCTGACTGGCTCTCAATGATGTACCAGCGCCTTAAGGTTGCGAAAAACATTTTGGCCAAAGACGGGGTTCTCGTTTGCGCAATTGATGAGAATGAATTTGGAACGTTATCTGTGCTGATGAAAGAAATCTTCAGTGGGGCCGCCTGGGAGCACGCATACGTCAGTGTGATTCATAATCCCCGTGGACAGCAAGGTAGGAACTTTTCGTACATTAACGAGTATTTGATTTTCGTTTATCCAAGCGGGATGAAGGCTATCGGAGATCGGAAAATTCGTGATGAAGATGTGAGTTGGTCTCAATTTAGAAACTGGGGTGGAGAGTCCAAGCGCTCGGATGCGAAAAACTGCTTTTATCCTGTCTTGGTTAAGGACGGCAAGATCGTGGGTTTTGGAGACGTTTGCTCTGACGACTTCCACCCGAAGCAAACTGAATGGAAGGATGGCATCGCATACGTTTATCCTATCGATAACTCCGGCGTTGAGAGGAAGTGGCGTTACGCTCGTCAGAGCGTCGAAGAAATCGCCAATATGCTGAGAGCAAAGAAGTCTGGAGACGGCTATCAGATAATGATTGGAAAAACATTCGGTCTGTATCGGAGTGTTTGGACTGACAAACGCTATGATTCCAATGAATACGGCACAAAGCTTGTAAATAGCCTCGTCGAAGGATCAGGTTTCACATTTCCCAAGAGCCTTTGGGCTGTGTATGACCCTATCGAAGCAGTGACCCGAAGCCACAAAGACGCCATCATTCTTGATTTCTTTGCAGGCTCAGCGACAACGGCCCACGCTGTTATGCAGCTTAATGCCGATGATGGTGGCAACAGGCGCTTTGTCATGGTGCAGATGCCGGAGTCGATTGACCCGTCGCTCCCCCCTTACAAGCGTGGTTTCACCACGATCGCAGAGATTTCTAAGGAACGCATCCGCCGCGCTGGCCAGAAAATCCTCGAGGGCGATTGCCACCCCGACTGGAACCGCGATGTCGGCTTCCGGGTGCTCAAGGTGGACACCTCGAACATGAAGGACGTGTATTACCGCCCGGACGAGCTGAAGCAGTCCGACCTACTCGACATGGTGGACAACGTGAAGCCGGATCGCACAGCCGAGGACCTGCTATTCCAGGTTCTGGTCGATTGGGGTGTGGACCTGACCCTGCCCATCCGCCGCGAAACCGTGCAGGGCAAGACCGTGTTTTTCGTCGACGACAACGCCCTTGTCGCCTGCTTCGACATGGGCATCACCGAGAAGTTGGTGAAAGAGCTAGCCAAGCACGAGCCTTTGCGCGTCATCTTCCGCGACAACGGCTTCGTCTCGGATGCGGTGAAGATCAACGTCGAACAGATCTTCCGCCAGCTTTCACCGATCACCGAAGTCAAGGCGATTTGAGGTGGTCATGAAACTCAAGTTCAAGGTCCAGCAATATCAGACCAACGCTGTCGAGTCGGTAGTGGACTGCTTCGAGGGGCAGCCCATGGCCCCGGCCCTCACCTACCGCATCGACCCCGGCCGCAGGGTGCAGGACAGCGCCTTCGAGGAAGGCTTCAAGAACGCCGCCCTCGCCCTGTCTGACACGCAAGTGCTGGAAAACATCCAGAAGGTTCAGCGGCGGCAGAACCTGCCCGTGTCGAAAACGCTGACGGATTTCACGACCTTCGACAATAAGGGCGCGCGCGTTCCTGCCAAGCCGGCCTACAAGCGAGAGGCGCTCGCCGCGACGCACATTCACCTCGACGTCGAAATGGAGACCGGCACCGGCAAGACCTATTGCTACATCAAGACCATCTTCGAGATGAACAAGCGCTATGGCTGGTCGAAGTTCATCGTCATCGTGCCCTCCATCGCCATCCGCGAAGGGGTCTACAAGTCGTTCCAGGTGACCGCGGAGCATTTCACCGAGACCTATGGCAAAAAGGCGCGGTTCTTCATCTACAATTCCAAGCGTCTGCACGAGGTGGAAAGCTTTTCCTCGGACGCCGGGATCAACGTGATGATCATGAACATTCAGGCGTTCTACGCGGGCGGCAAGGATGCGCGGCGCATATTCATGGAGCTGGACGACTTCCAGTCTCGCAAGCCCATCGACGTGATCGCAGCCAACCGACCGATCCTGATCCTGGACGAGCCGCAGAAGATGGAAGGCAGTGCCACGATGGAAGCGCTGCCGAAGTTCAAGCCGCTGTTCATCCTGCGCTACTCGGCCACGCACCGGACACAGCACAACCGCGTGCATCGCCTCGATGCGCTGGACGCCTACAACCAGAAACTGGTGAAGAAGATCGCCGTACGCGGGATCCAGACCCGAGGGCTGGCCGGCACCAACGCCTATCTCTACCTCGAGGGGATCGACGTCTCGAAAAAGGCTCCAGTTGCCCGGATCGAGCTAGAGGTGAAGCTCAAGTCGGGCGAGATCAAGCGCCAAGTGCGGCGGCTCGAATTCCGCGACGACCTGTTTGTGGTGTCGGGCGAGCTGGACCAGTACCGCGGCTTTACGATCAGCCAGGTCGATGCCGTCCACGACACGGTCGAGTTCACGAACGGCGTTGTGCTTGAGGCCGGTAAGGCCACGCGTGACCTGACCGAACGCGACATCCGCCGCATCCAGATCCGCGAGACGATCAAGGCCCACCTGGACAAGGAAAAGCAGCTTTTCGCACAGGGCATCAAGGTGCTGTCGCTCTTCTTCATCGATGAGGTGGTGAAGTACCGTGACTACAACCAGGCAGACGAAAAAGGCGAGTATGCCCGGATCTTCGAGGAAGAGTACGAGCTGCTGAAAACCGAATATCTCTCGGAGCTTGCCATCGACAATGAGGCGTACCGGAAGTATCTCGCCGGTATCGACCCGGCAAAGACCCACAACGGCTATTTCTCAATCGACAAGAAGACGAACCGCCTCAAGGATCCGGCCGTCGGCGCCCGCTCCGTTGATTCCGACGACGTCGACGCCTACGACCTGATCCTGAAGGACAAGGAGCGCCTGCTGTCGTTTGTCGAACCTACCCGGTTCATCTTCTCCCACTCGGCACTTCGTGAGGGGTGGGACAACCCGAACGTCTTTGTCATGTGCATGCTGAAGCACAGCGACAACACGATTTCCCGGCGCCAGGAAGTGGGACGTGGTCTGCGGCTGAGCGTCGACCAGCACGGAGACCGGATGGATCATCCGGCGGTCGTACACGACATCAACGTGCTGACAGTGGTGGCGAGCGAAAGCTACAAGGACTTCGTGGCTGGGCTGCAACAGGAAATCGCCGAGACCCTCTCTTCGCGTCCGCGGCAGGCGACCGAGGCCTACTTCACGGGCAAGACACTCATGACCGAAGGTGGCCCGGTCGAGGTGACCGCTGCCATGGCCAAGCAGATCTACCGCTATCTGGTGAAAAACGACTACACCGACGATGCAGACCGAATCGCAGATGCCTACCATGAGGCAAAAGCAGAAGGGAAACTGGCCGACCTGCCAGAAGAGCTGAAGCCCCACGCGGAGCAGGTGTTCCAGCTTATCGACAGTGTCTTCAGCGATGCGCAGCTACCCCAGGTCGATGACGGCCGCAAACCCAAGACCAATCCGCTCAACGCGAATTTCGAGAAAAAGGAATTTCAGGAGCTTTGGGCGCGGATCAATCGCAAGGCGGTTTATCGGGTTGAATTCGATTCAACGGAGCTGATCCAAAAATGTGTCAGCGCGCTGGACAGCCAGTTGCGTGTCACGCCGCTGCAATATACGGTCCAGGTCGGTGAGCAAAACGAAGGTTTGACAGACGACCAGCTTCGTGAAGGGGATGGCTTCACGGTCACAAACACGACGACCGAGCATGGGGACTCGATCCACTCCCTAGTGGAGTATGACCTCTTGGGTAAGGTGGCCGAGAACGCTCAACTGACACGAGAAACGGCGGCGAGCATCCTGAGCCGGATCGCCCCAGCGGTATTTGAGCAATTCAAGAAAAACCCCGAGCACTTCATATCAGAAGCGTCGCGGATCATTGCCGAACAGAAGGCGGCCATGGTGATTGAGTGCCTCGCCTACGACGAAATCAACGAGCGATACGACGTCGACATTTTCACCGCGAACCAGACCGGTCAGGATTTTTCTAGGGCCACGGAAAAGCTCAAGAACCACGTCTACGACTACGCGATCACAGACTCCGACGTCGAAAGGGCGTTCGTGAAAGATCTGGATACAAGTAGCGAGGTAGTTGTCTACGCCAAGCTCCCACGCGGTTTCCTGATCCCAACCCCGGTCGGGGACTACAACCCTGATTGGGCGATATCTTTCAAGGCTGGCAGCGTCCGACACATTTACTTCGTCGCCGAGACCAAAGGCACGATGTCCACGATGAATTTGCGCGAGATTGAGAAGACGAAAATCGAATGCGCTCGGAAGTTCTTCGATGAGATCAGCAAGCAGGTCACTTCAAATCGTGTGAAATATGATGTTGTGACAGACTACGGCACGCTGATGGACCTGGTTGGGCGTGCTGCATAGAGGAACCCAATTATCGAATCCACAGCGGCGACGAGGCTCATGAGAGTACGAAGGAACAGACTGTTGAGGAAGTGAAGGAGAAGCTCAGATGCATGTTGTCCGCTTGAAAATCTCGGGCTTCCGGGGAATTCGTACTGCGGACATTACTCTGGGACAGCAGACCGTATTGGTCGGCCCCAACAACAGTGGCAAAACCACCATAATTGACGCGCTGGCCTTGTTGTTTGGACGTGACCGTCTGGTGCGCCGTCTTACCGAACATGATTTTCACGGCAGCACGCCGAACGAACAGGCCCGCATTCTGTGCATTGCTACTGTGGCGGGCTTTAAGCCCAACGATCCGCAGCATCATCCCTCATGGTTCAGCATAGAACGCGGTGTTGAGAAATGGCTTGATCCCAACGCCAAGACCTTAAGCGCCGCGCCGGACGCGCAGCACACCGACCTGGCTGTGCAGATCGGCTTCGCAGCCCGCTTTGATCTGGACGGGTTGGAAGCCGAAACGATCCGTTTTTTCGTCGATGACGAAGCCACGCTGGGCGATCCGTTCGCGGAAGACGCACACCTTCGCACTGTCCGCGCCAAAGTGCTTCAAGAGATGGGCTTCTTTCTGGTACCGGCCTCGCGCACATGGGACCGCTGGATTTCTTTTACATCCGAATTATTCCGCCGTGTGGTTGCCACGCGCGGGGAAATGCCTGCACAGGCCGTTCGAGCAGAACGGGAGCGACTCTGGAACCCTCCGAAGGACACGCGGCTTGAGGAACAACCGGGGTTGTCGGAGATCGTTGGTGCAGTGAACGATGAGTTGCGCGCGCTTATGGCTAGCGCACCCAGACTTCAGTTGCGCCTGACTTCGACCGACAGCGGTTCCGTTCTGGAAAGCGTGGTCCCGCACTTCATCCAAGAGGTGGGGCCATCCCTTCCTTCACAGAGACAAGGAACAGGTCTTGTTTCGTTGCAAAGCCTTCTCCTGCTCATGCAGTTCGGCATAGCGCGCGCGGAAAAGGACCAGTCCTTTGTACTGGCCGTAGAGGAACCCGAACTGCACATTCAACCTTCGCAGCAAAAGCGGCTGGTCAACCGCCTCAATGCACTCTGCGACCAGACGATCATGACCACGCATTCGCCTATCGTCGCCGCGATGTTTCGCGCGCCGGACACGCTCTTTGTCGAAACGCGCGATGGCATCCTGAAAGCCAAGCCGCTCATGGACCCGATGCCTGCGCAGCCGACCAACCACCAACAACACTTGCTCTTTGCATGGCGGCAAAAGCTCGTGTCCGCGCTCATGCACGAATGCGTCCTGATCCCCGAAGGGGTTTCGGACGTGGCATGGCTTGAGGCGCTGCAAACCGCCCTTGAACTGCATCAGGGCTGGCAGGACGTCGGAGACGGCGCGCCGTTTCTCTCTACTTTCGTTGGCGTCGTGCCAACCATCGACGCCAAGATTGCCGACACATTCGCGCTGGTCAGTGCCGTTCACTCGCGACCCTGCATCCTCGTGGACGGCGACTCTGACGGGCGCGGTTACTTCGATGCTGTTAAGGGCAGCAACCCACCGCCGCGCGCAGTCGTGTTTTGGCCGCAGGGCTGGGCAATGGAGCATGTGGTTTCGTGGATTGCGGGTGCAAATGAAGCCGCGATACTGGCCGCGCTCACAGCCGCGTTGGGAACGCCGTTTGCCGACACTCAGGCGCTCACCGCTCATTTGCTCACGCAGAAATCCTACGCCCCCACCCATGAGAGCGTCGCCGTCATTCTCATGGGGAATGCGGCCTGCCGGGAACGCGCCGCGCAGTTGCTCAATGCCTTGTGCGCCGTGCTGCGCGATCCTGTGAACGCCGCCACGCAGCTCTTTACACGCATCGCAGCGGACTCGACTGCCGATATGCACGTTTTCCGGTTTACGCCGCCGCCATGACGTTTGATTTCTTCGAAGGAGCGGCTGGCACAGGAAAGACCCACAACCTTGTGGAGCGCGCGAGAGAGATCGTTCAGGGCGGAGCGCTTGACGAAGGGCAAAAGCTCTTGGCGCTTACCTTTATGAACGGGGCACGCCGTCGTCTGAATGCGAGGCTCGGTGAGAACCCCGAATTCGGCCGGCGCTTTGAATGCCAAACTTTCGATGTATTCGCCCGGACACTGGCTGCGCGGCGAAGGAGTCTGATTTTGCCCGAGATGCTGGCGCAGGCCGCCTCCCTGAATGAATTTGACGGGCCGTGTGCGCTGGCGGCTGTGCTCTTGGAACAAGAAGCCGTCCGCCAATGGGTGGCGCGAAGCTTCCCGCTGGTTCTGGTCGATGAAGCGCAAGACCTCGATGAATACCGCTTGCGCGTCCTTCAAGGGCTTTCGCCATCGTCCCGAGTCGTGGCGGCGGCGGATGCTTTTCAGTGCCTGCATGACGGGCGCGACACCGTACCCCTGATTGGCTGGCTTGAAGGGGCGGGTCAAACTCACCGTCTCACGCAGGTTCGTCGCACCGCCCAACAGGGGCTTCTTGCTGCTGCGCTCGCCGTGCGCGAAGGCCGAGTGATCAC
This sequence comes from Paracoccaceae bacterium, assembly GCA_027045905.1. GTDB lineage: Bacteria > Pseudomonadota > Alphaproteobacteria > Rhodobacterales > Rhodobacteraceae > JAAEUB01. The sequence goes on along the minus strand of JALTZY010000010.1, from coordinate 12,569 downwards.
ATCCACTCTTACACAGAGTCGAAGAGCGCGGAAGCCTACATGGTATGCGCAGGGTTTTCGGCTAGTAGAATCCTTTGCAACAAACTCCGGAATCGTAGCTCGAACTATTGCCGATGAAGTTTCTTATCGGGTTGGCCCCGCGACGATTCTCAGCCCAGACATGACTAGTAACCTTATCCGTCAGGCGTTGGATTTAGTCAGTACACGCGTTTGGCAGAGAAACGGTCGAGACTTTGGTCCATTTCCGCTTAAAAGGGAGGAGAATCACACCGAAGAAGCCGATGCTCTGCTGGCCAAAATCGTGTTGCCGGGTACTGCCGGTTACGCAGATCTGCGTGCGCTTCTAGCGCCCCTGGCCGAAGACGCCGCGATTGCGCAGACAATTAGGCGCATGGACCGCTTGCGCCGGGTGCACGGTCAAGCGGTCTTCACTTCTGCGCAAGTCACGGAATTCGTCAGGGAATCCGTGCGCAACCGTTCGCGACTGGGCTTTCGTCAGCAACGTGGGCATCTCGCCATGACGATTCAACGTGCCAAGAATCGCGAATTTCCCAACGTCATCGTCCTCTGGCCACACACAGCCAGTGGCAGCCCGGAGCATCAGCGCAGGCTTCTCTACAACGCAATTACGCGTGCCAAGAACCATTGCACTGTCATCGTGCTCGGTCAGGGACGGATGAACAGTCCACCCTTCGCACCAGCTCCAACTTGAGCCCATTTTTCATTGCGTCAGGTTAAATCCGCATTTAGCCGCTCAATTGCACTCTGGATTCTGCCAGATGGGCGAACCTATGCGGAATGAGAATCCCTCATGGGCGGCAATGCGTGATGCGCTTGACTTGAAGGCCAAGATCGCGGTTCAGCCGCCACCAGCTTTCTTCTCGCCCGACCCCAGCAGCCCCTGATCGACTTCAGGGTCATCCCAGGCGCCCGCGGCCGCTGCCCACCGGTCGATCGTTTCCCGCAGCCCAGGGTCGTCAGCCATCAGGTGGAAGGTGTAGAGCCGATTGACGATCTGGCGCATCAGCGCGCGCATGGCCTCGTCGTCAAGATGCGAGACCTCGGTCCACGGGATTTCCCGGCCTTCGGCATCGATCACCATGACGTCCGAATAGTCCCCGGTCTTGCTGACTGGCGTTATGCCGGCATGCAGGTCTTCCAGAGTGGTGTTGCGCACACAGAGAATGGCCAGAATTCTGGCCAGCTTGGCAGCAATGCGTTTCTCGTCGGCATCGTTCATCCCGCGATCATAGCGCTGGATGGAAGGAAGGGACAGGTGGAAGAGAATCCCTCCCTTGTTTCCAGATTCACCCAAACACCCTCAATTTCACCGCCACGCCTGCAATCAGCGCCAGCAGCAACCCGGTGGTGATGAGCCGCACGATGGTCTGCCAGGCGGTGCGCCTTGCCATGCGCAGGGACGCTAGCAGCGTGCGCAAGTCTCGAATGTCGATGGCGGCTTCCGGGCCCTCGAGCCCGACATCGGCCAACGCCTTGCGCGCACCCTTCTCGGCGGCGCGGGCGAGGATTGCCTCAAAATCCTCTTCGGGCATGCGGACGAATCCCGCGTCCTTGTGCGGTGGGGTCATAGTGCAGTCTTTCTTTTTGGTTGGTTGAAATCAGGCGGCCGGCGCTGTCGGCAGCAGGTACTGGATGGCAATGCGCACATTCCCGCCGTTGAAGTTGCCGCCATTGGCAGTAAGCACGATCGGCGTGGGCGCATAGAAGGCCTGCGGGCCGATCACCCCGACATTGGTGCTGCCTGCGGCGATGCCAAGCGTGCCTCCGAACTTGGCGGGCGTGCCGGAAATGCCGCAGTCATATGAGGTGGCACCGGTGACTGCCGTCACCGTACGGGTCGAAACAGCCAGCACGATGGCACGGTCAGGAATGGTGATTGTGGAGGTGACGCTGGCACCCGTGAGCCCCGTCAGCAGTTCCTCAACCACATGCACCCCAATGGCAGCCCCGCTCGGCGCCTGGGCCAGCGTCATGTCGGCCAGCACTGGCGCAGTGCCCCCCGCCCCCACGAAGCCCGGAAATTGCGGCACGATGTCCGCGTCGGCGTAATACGTCACATAAAGCGTGGTGTTGTGGTTTGCCGAGGGACCAATATGCAAAGTCGGCCCACCAAGATCGACGGTCTCGTCAATCGTGCCAGTATAGCTCCACGCCGCCCCATCATAGGAATGGTAGACGACGATCTTGGTGCCGCGATGGATCATCCGAAAGTAGGCGCTCCAGCCCTCCAATGCGACGCCATTCTGAATGGCGCTGTTGAAGGTGCCGGAAGCATTCCACTTGAGAATGCGCACCCGCGGGGTCATGTCGGAATAGGAACCGACACCGATAGTCACGAATGTTCCGGCAGCCCCCATCAGCACGAAGCCGTTGGAACCCCAGGTGATGGTGGACTGGTCCGAAGAACAGGCGAACTCGATGACCTCCCAGTTTGCGGGCAGCGGCTTGGTCGCGATGAACCTTGCGGCCTCGGTGCCGGAGGTTGACGTAACCGTCAGCCCATTGACGGGATCGTCGGTGACCGCACCCGTCGCCCCCGTGGTGCTGCGCGACGCAGGGAAATCACTTGCCAGCGGGATCTCCACGCGCTTGGCGAAGGGGTTGTAGGTCACCGGACCACCGGCCCCACCGCCACCTGTTTGCAGTGCCGTCCAGCCCGTGGCGCTGTCATAGGTGACGATTCCACCCGCATTCTGATCCCAGGCCAGCCAGCCGGTCTGGGGGATCAGCCGCAGCCATGCCCCTCCAGAAAACAGCGCAACGGAATCGTCCCAGCCGGCCCATGCGCCGGTAGCCCCTGCGGCAACGATGTAACGATCACCTTCCGCCGGGGTGGCCGGCGGTGCGGTCTGCGTCGAAGAAATCACCGAGAGCTGCACCAGCCCGTCGAGCCGGGACAGGGCCTCGTTGACGGTGACGTGCTTCTGGGCCTGCGCGGCAGCAAGCAGCGGCAGGGCGAGATTGGGAGTGGTCATGTTGCTTCCGTAACTTTGAGGGTGGTGGAAAACGGCACGCCGCGGCCCAGCGCGCCGATCTGGGTGATGCGCAGATCGAGGCTGGTGACAGCTCCGCCGAAATCGGTGGCCTGCGTGGCGGCGGTGTAGGTGAAGGTGGATGTGGTCAGGCCGGTGACGGTGCGCACCACCGCCCCGCTGCTCAAGATCTCCAGATCATAGCTTTCGGATGCCTCGGACATTGGCGCATCGGCCAGTACCCAGCTGTCGGCCGAGAGCGCCCGGTCGCGCCGGATCCAGCGGATCGCGAGATCTCCGTTCGCGAGCCTGCGCATCCGCGCCTGTGCCGGCGCGAACGGCATCAGCCCCCGCCCTGCGGGCGTGAAGGAAACCGCCTCCATTATGGCATCGGTCGGCGCCGCATTGCGCGGCCCGATGCGCCAGTTCCAGGGGATGCCGAGATCGGCCTCCGGGATGGGCAAGGATTGCACCGCATTGTCCAGCACCACCACCCGCGCACCAGCCGATGCCGGATTGCCCATCGCATCCTCGGTGCCACGCTGGCCGCGCAGCAAGCGGGTCAGACGATAACGCCCGGCGGACACCAGCTCCGCAGCGCCAAACTGGATGATCTCCCAGACGTTTGGCGCGCTTTCCACGGCCAGCGCATTGGCGCCGTTGAGCAGTTCCGTGTCGGTGACGCTGACCAGCGTGCCCGAGGTGAGATCGACCAGCAATTCGCTGCCCGCATCAAACCGCCAGAGCGGCCCGGCGGGCAGATCGGCGGCCAGCGTGCCCATCTTGGCAGGTGTGCCCACGGTATCGAGCAGCGCAAAACCGGATGTGCTGGCGCTGCGCCAGACGGCGGCGGTGCCATACCAGGGTCCTGCAAACAACGCCGTATAGGGCCGATGCGCTGGCACGCTGTCCGAGATCTGCGGCAGATCCATCAGCGCCACCTCGGGCGGGCCAAAGACGGTCGGGCTGGGCAAGGACGCCGGCCGGTATTGCCCGGGCGGCAGATCATAGACCTTTGCATCAGAACGAATGGCTTCGATCGCCCGCGCACTGGCATCCGCAATGCGAGTGATGCGGTAATCGATCAGCCGCCCGTCGTGGCTGAGACTGATGACGTCCCCCGGATCGAGGCGCAACAGCGAGGGCGACAGTTTTGCCGTCAGCGTCTCGCGCCCAACCCAGGCCTCCATCAGCGCCCGGCGGCAGCGCCGGTCGGCCTCTTCCAGGGATACCGCCAGCGGAAAGCTTTCCGAGGAAACGCGTGCCGCCTGCACGGTCACGCGGCGCGCCTCGACGGTGGCGGCATCATATTCCTCGTCGGCCCGCACCAGCTGCCATTTGAGCGCCTGGGGCAGTTCCGTTTCCTGGCCCCGGGTCAGTTCCATGACCTCGCCCTCGCCATTGCCAACCATCTGATCCGGCGCGAGGGTGGTAACTGCCGCCCGGCCGCGGGCACGAAACACGATCTTGCCGCCGGTCTCGATGGCATCGAAACCGAAATGCCGCGCCAGCGTGGCAATCGATGCCCGCGGGCTTTCCAGCGCCGAGACGACGAAACCCGGCACGATATCCGAAAGCTCGGAAACATCCACCGGCGTGTCCGGCAAACCCGCCGCCCGACACAAATCTCGCACCAACGCCCCTAGGCCCACGGCCCCGAGCCTGCCGGTCAGCCAATGGCCTAGCCGCCAGTTGGGCGCATCGGCCCAGATATTCTCGCGCGCCGGAAAGTCGGGGAACGGGCGCGCGTCCCAGGTCCAGACCGCGGCCTCACTCATGTCGATCATCGGCTTGCCGGTGATACTGGAGACAGGATTGTTGGCCGTGTCCCCCCAATATCCCAGCATCGCCTCGAGATAGCGCCGCTGCAGCGCCTCGTCCTGCCAGCCGCGGGAGAAATACGGCAGGGCGCTTTCGGACGACTTCGGGTCATAGAACACGTTCGGCTGGTTGGTGCCGCGATCGACCGCCGGGCAGCCGAGCTCGGTGAACCGGATCGGCTTGCTCTCGGGCACCCAGGCGGTGGGGGTGGGGTTTTCGATCCCGCCGGGGCGCTCAAAGTGTGGATTGCTCCACCAGGCCCGGATGTCCTTGGGGCGGAACACCCAGGGCTTGGCATAGGCGCTGTCGGTGATGATGGTGCGGGTTTGCGCCGTTCGATCTGCGCTTGAGGCATAGAACCAGTCAAACTGCTCGCCACCCTCGATGTTGGCCTTGAGGTATCCAAGATCCCGCACGCCGCTCCAACCGGCCTGCGCATCGAGGTGATTGGGGCCATCCCGCCAGTCCGACAGTGGCAGATAGTTGTCGATGCCGATGAAATGCACGTCCGGTGACGCCCAGAGCGGATCGAGGTGGAAGAACAAATCGTTCGAGCCATCCTTCGGCTGGTGGCCGAAATACTCGGACCAGTCGGCGGCATAGCCAACGAATCCCGAGGTAACGGCGGCATTGGCCAGCGAGAACTGCACGATTGGATTGGAAACCGTAATCCCGTCGGTCATGACGATCTGCAGCTGCACCCAGCGGCTGCCCGGCGGAACGGTTCCGCTGCCGCTGGTGGGCACCACGGTGTTGGTGGCATCCGAATAGGTGCGCTGGTCAAAGATTAGCGGCGCAAAGGTAGGCATAAAACCCGGCGCGCCGTTTGCATCCGGCAGGCCAAAGGCACGCAGCTGCAAATATGGCCCACCCCAGACAAAATTCTGCACGGCCGAGAAATCCAGCGTGACCCCGCCCGCATCGATATCGGCGGCCGAGATGCCCAGCGCCAGCAGGTCAATATTGACCAGCACGGTGCCGCCGCCGCTGGTGGTGCCATCGAGTGTGGTCTGCGAGGGTGCACTCGGCATGGCGCCGAACACATCGGGGAAGGTCGCCCAACTGGTGCCGCCGTAATCGATCACGCCCGAGGGTTCATCGCCGGGGAAGGACGGCAATTGCGTGAGCGGCTGGAAGGTGATGGCGAAGGGAAACAGGCCGGTGGAAACGGTCACAAGGTTTGCAACGTCACCTGCAAGACGCTTGAGTTCCGCAACCGCCGGATAGCTGGCGGCTCCATCGCGGATGGTGGTCAGCCCCTTGAGTTCGGAGCCCAGCAGAAAGGCATCGACCCCACCGGCCGCCGCACAGAGATGGGCGTAATGCAGGATAAAGCGCCGATAGCCCCAGTCATTGCCGCCGGTCCATGAAACCGTCTCGCCGCTCACCGCAAAATCAGCTGCAGACGCATTCCCGAAAAACGCCGAAACCTGCGTGCCGGCCGCAGCGGTCTTGTCCACCGTGCCCACGAACCCGGCCGCAGGCGAACAGGTAATCCGCCCGCGCCAGGGATAGGCGTCCTGACCTACACCGGTGGCATTGTCCGAGTACGGGTTCGGCAAGACATTCCCGGCCGGAATATCCATCAACAGGAACGGATAGAAGGTCACACGCAGGCCGCGAGCCTTGATTTCCTTGATCGCCTCGACAATGGTTGCATCGGACGGCGTGCCGCCAAAGGCCAGCTTGCCGGTCGCATCCAGGCTGATCTGATGGGCGCTTGCGCGACTCACCCCATTCACCGACCAGCTGACCGGCGTGGTCTGCTTGGTGGCATTCTCGACGCCCGGCATGATCTGGCAATTGCCGGCACGCAGGTCAGTGCCGAACCAGCTCACCACCAGCGACACGCTTTCGATGTTGGGCGCGGCTGCCTGCAGCTGGTCCAGCGCGGCGACAATATCGGGAACGCCGTTGGTCGTGTGCACATTCTCGGAGGCGGTTGAGCCACCTGACCCGCGTAAAACCGGCGTTGTGCCATAAACAAACTCCCCGGTGCCGGGGATCAGCGTCACTGCTTTCAGCATGCCCTCGACCGAATCCGCTTCGATCAGCGGACGGAACACTTCGAAGGACAGCTGCGGGAGGCGGTTGCCGAAGGGCGTGAGGTCCAGCTCCTCGAACATGACGTATGCGGTGCCGCGATAGGCGGGCGCATTCTCCGCGCCCATCCTGGCCTCAATGAACGGGTCAGGCGTTTGCGCCTCGTCGCCGGTGTATAGCCGCCAGGTCACCCCCGTCAGATCCAGCGGCTTGCCGTCGGCCCAGACCCGCCCGATCCCCGAGATCGGCCCTTCGCAGAGCGCCACGGCAAAGGAAGCGGTGTAGCTGTAGCTGGTGGTGGTCACCTTCGGCCCACCGCCCTTGCCTCCCTGGGTCGTGGTGCTGACATGCTCGGTGAAATCCGTGGCCCAGATGATGTTGCCGCCCAGCCGCATCCGCCCCCAGACGCGTGGGATCACGGCGCCTTCGGTGGAAGTGGTGACCGCGAGGTTCTCGAGCCGCGCGCCCTCGATGCGCTGGCCCGGTGTCAGCTGCGAGACGATCCAGCTATCGACCAGCGAGCCCGCAAAGGACCCCACCGCGCCGCCGATGGTGGCGGCCGACACGCCAAGGATCGACCCGCCGATCGAGGCGCCCAGCGCGGAACCGGCGGAAGCGAGAAGGATCGAGGCCATGGGTCAGGTCGCGCGGTTGTCGGGAACGGGAAAGCGGAAAGCGAAGGCGATACGGCGGCGCCAGGGATCGGTCAGTTCCTGCTCGATCACGCCCGTGCGCTCATAGGCGTGAATAAAACGGGTGCGCCCGCCGCGGTACAGGCGCGAACTGCGGTGGTGAGAGCGCGTACCCCGGTCGCCTGGAGTCAGAATGCCTGCGTGCTTGGCAATCGCGCCATGCTGCATGCGAAACAGCACCACGTCGCCGGTGCGGGCCTCGGCAATGTCGATCTCGATCATCGCCACCCGCGCGGCCTCGGCCAAAACCTCGTGCGGCCCGGCCTCTCCCCAGTCGCGGGAATAGGGCGGCACCGGCATCGGCTCGGGTCCCACGACCTCGCGCCAGACGCCCCGGATCAGGCCGAGGCAGTCGCAGCCCACACCCTTGACCGAGGCTTGGTCGTGATAGGGCGTGCCGAGCCAGCCCCGCGCGGCCCTGATGACCCGGGCGGGCATGATGCGGGCCGCACCTGTCACAGCACCGCTCCATTGTTGGTGCCACCCTTCGCCGCATAACGAATGACCGTGTCCTGGCCCGGTATGTGCGGAAAGCCCCGGAAGTTTACCGCGTTCGCAAACTTCGCCTTGCAGGTCTCAAACCGCTTGTCGCAGCCGGCGGTTATGTCGAAGGTGTCGCCGGTGGCGATAGGGCGCACCGGGGCTTCCAGCAGGGTCACGGTCACGTCGGTCGCGCCGACCTCATGGGTCAGCACCTCGGCCTTGCGGCCTGCATTGGCGCCGCCGGTCCAGGTCAACGTGCCCAGCGCGAACCAGCCATCTGCGAAGGCTGACAGGCCGGACACTGTAAACGACCGGTCGCCCGCAACCGTCACCACGGTGCCAGGCCCCTTGAACACCGGATCATTCAGGTTCACCCCGCAGCGCGCATCGCCCAGCGCCGCGTCGCAACTCGCCTGAAATGTCCGTCCCACGGTCTGGTTCAGGACATGCGAAAGCGAGCGCATCTCGGCGACGAATTGCACCCGACCCCTCCGCACCTGCCCGATGGCTCCGCGCCGCATGAAAACGCGCTGGCTGGTGTCCTGCCAGTTCACCCGCCAGATTTCCACGGCGGCATTGTCCCAGCGCCCATCGAGGATGTCGGTCTCGGTGATCGTCGTTGAGGTCAGCACCCCTTCGGCATCCTGTGCGTCCACAGAAAGGTCGGAGCCCGTGCGAATCTCCGAGGCCGTGAAGCCGGACCCGGGCTCAAACGTGGTGCCATCAAAGGTCAGCGGCAGGTCGTGGTCGGTAAAGCCGAACACCTGCCCGTCCGAACGGGTCAGCCGCCAGCACCAGGCAAGGGTGGTGGCGCCGGAATCAAGGTGAGATTGCAGGCCAGTGGGGAGGGTCTTCATCGTATCCTCCCGCAGCCAGCGTCGATCATGCGAATGAGGCGTGCACCGGTCCTGAGCGACCGCAGCCCACCATCTTCAGCAAGTGCCGCCGCATGCGCCGCGACCGGGCGCTCAAGCCCTGCACAGAGGGCCCAGTCACTGACGACCACGGGCGCGCAGCCAGTCGCGAAGAACAGCGGGATCATCGCCCATGTCAGTCGTCGCATTGTCCATTCTCCGTCTTGTGGCAGCCGCTGCTTCCCGATCCTTGCGCGCACGGCGTGCCCGTTCCTCGGCCGCGCCCCGCTTGCGTGCTTGTCCGATCAGGGCGGCGAGGCCGGCGATGACACCGACGAGCCCGAATATCAGCGCCACGATCTCACTCATCGCCCCGGAACCCCCGTTCCAGTCGGTCGCGCAGGCCGATCAGGCCCAGGCCAAGGAAGATCAGGCCGGCGGGCGAGGCATCGCTGGTGCCGGCCAGCAGCGCGACCAAGCGGGACACTTCACCAAGCGGGCCGGTCGTTGGTAAGGCCACCGAAGCGATGCCGGTGAGCATGGCGAGAAGCCCCGCCCACCAGGTCAGGGAATTGGGTCGGATGTAGCGCATGGGGATCATCTCCTTCGAAACAGACGGGTGAGGATGGCGGCGAGGCGGGCGAAAAGTCCGGTCGGCGCATCCGGTTCGAATGTGGATGGTGGCGGTGATGCTGGCGAAGGGCGAAGTAACGACAGGGCCTGCATCTCGGTGAGCCCCCGGACGGGCCGCGAGAAATCCACCCGTCCCTGCGCGCCCACACCCCAGACCGGGATCGGACCTGTCGGATAGCGGCCCTCGCGGAAAAGATCGCGCTCGGCCTCCCGGCGCTGGATCACGGAGGCCGGCCGGCGCCAGTTGAGGAAGGCCCGCCCCGCCGCCTCGCGGTCGCCGGCGTTCAGGTGGCGGGTCAGCGCGGCACGGGCAATGCCGCCCGTGTTGAAATGGAAGCTGACCAGCGCATCGAACTCGTGCGGCGTCAGCGGCACCTTCACGGCGCGCCGTACCTCGGCTTCGTAGATCCTGATGTCCTCGGAGAACACCCAGAAAACGCTGCGGATCGCAGCGTCCAGATCATCGGGCATACCCCGCGGCACCTCTGCCGGGTCCGGATCTCCGGCGGCCGCCGTATGCCCGATGCCGAAGGTCCAGGTGCCGGTGGCATCGCGATAGGGCCCGGGTACGATACCCTCGTGCCGGGCAAGGGCGACAAGGCCCCGGTCTGTCATTCTCATGTTCATCTGCGAACCTCGATCAGGGGAATGGAGGTGATGGAGCCGAGCCTCTCGATGTCGAGCGTCACATCCAGCGTGTCGGTGTCGAAGCGCACCGGCACGTCGAATTCGAAGCCCGCGGTGATGGTGGCGCCGGTGGCCGGGGCGGTAGTGAAGGTGACCAGTCCGGTGGTGGTGTCGACCGACCAGCCGGAGGTGATTTCCACGCCGTCGATCGCCACCTTCACCGTACCCGACACGGGCTTCGTGATCGTCCGGGTCCAGCTCTGGCTGCCGGAACTGTAGATCTTCACCAACTGGAAGGCGGTCGTCGCGCCATCGCCCGTGCCGATCACCTGATCCGTGGCCGCCGGCGTCTGCGACGGCAGGCAGGACTTGAAGTCGGCCCAGTCCTTCCAGCGAAAACCATATAGCCGTCCGTTACGGGCTTCGAAGAAGGCAACCACCGCTGCCAGATCGTCCGCCCGCCGGATGCCATAGGCCGCGTCATAGCGCCGGCGGGAGTTCGCCCAGCTCGCATTGCGTTCCTCGTCGCCCGAGGCAAGGTCCACGATCTGGGTGCGCCGCTCCGGCCCACCGCGCGCACCGCGGCTGATATTGTCGGGAAACCGAACCTCGTGAAACGCCATGGCCTACATCCCCCTTCTGCCCAGCGCCACGGCCCGGGCAATATCGGCGGCCACTTGCGCGCGCGACTGGCGGAAACTTTCGGCGTCGCGGGTCTGGATGTTGATGGTGATGTTTGGCACACCGCCCCCCGCCGCCACCTCGCGGCGCGACAACACCCGCTCGCCCCGCTGCAGGATGGCCGGCACCTCGTCCGGGCGCAGACCTGCCCATGTGGGAGCGCCCACTGCGCCACCAGCATGCATCCGGGGTGCACCCGCAAAGGCCAGCGCAGGGATCGCCCGCGTGGGCGCACCAGCGCCCACAACACCGCCGGAGTGGAACACATTGGCCAGCGCCCCGCCCGGGGCGCCAATCCCGCCCAGCGCGCCGGACAGCACGTTTGCGAGCGGGCCGAGAATGAAGCGCCGAGCCGACAGCTTTGCCATGTCGGCCAGGATCGAGGTGACCAGCGATCGGAAATCCAGCTTGCCGGTTTTCACGAACTCGCCAATGGCATTCTCGGCACCGCGGAACGCCCCCACCAGGCTGTCGCCGAGCCCCTTGCCGAGGTCCATGGCCCTGGTGACGTAGTCCTTGAGCGAATTGGCCGCTGTCTCCCAGGCGGACTTCGCCACCTCGGCCGCCTTGCTCGCTGCCTTGCCGGCGCCGGTGACGGCCTTTTCGACATTCTTCAAGGCATTGGCCACCGCCCGCGCCTTCACGGCATCGAAGAAATCCCCCATCGGATCGCTGGCCATGATCCGCGCGAGATCGTCGTTGAGGCGTGCGAGCCTGCGCGCGACCTCGTTGGCCATCGGGTTGTCGAGGCGCGGGAATGTCGTGGAGCCGATCCGGCCGATGCGCATCGCATCAGGCGCGCCGGCCTTGGCCATCAGGGCGTTCACCTGGTCGGCCAGCCAGTTGATCTTGTCGATCGCGGTGTTGACCATCCATTCCAGCCCGCCAATCACAGCATTGGCCGTGCCAACCACCGCTGCTCCAAGGATTTCGGGCAGGCTCGCCCAGGCGAAGGCGATGTCGTTCTTGGCAATGAGAAAGCCCTTGATGATGGCATTGAGCGCGATCTTCGTGCCCGACACCACCATCTCCCAGCCCTGGGCGAACCACGGGGCAATGGCGTCGATGGCGGGCTTGAGCTTTTGCCACAGCCCGTCGCGCACCACCTGCCAGACGGCAAGTGCGGTGTCGCCGAAACTCACTGCCACCTTTGACGTGCGGTTGATCTCGTGGCGCATGCCGGCAACTGCCGTCGTCGCCGCCGCAATCGCCGCGGTCAGCAGCGGAAAGCGGGTGACCACATTGCCGATCATCCTTGCGGTCTGGGCCAGCGCCGCCCGAACGCCGCCCTGTCCGGCATAGATCTGCTGGATCTGGGCGCCCTGCTGGATGAACACCATCATCGGGTTCATGCCCGAGGCCAGCGAGACGAACACATCGTTGAGCTGGAACATCAGCATCCGGCTCTGGAACGCCGCCATGCGCGAGGCGCGCGCCATGCCTGTGAGTGCGGTGGTGCGGCCCTTGATGGCGGCGATGCTTTGCAAGGTCGCCTGCCGCTCGCGGCTGATGGCAGCGCGCATCTCGTCTGCCGAGATTGCCCCCACCGCATGGGCCTGCCGGATCTCGGAGAGCCTGGCCTTGTAGTCGCGGATTGTGGCAAAGAGCGGGTTGAACTTTGCACGCGTGTCATCGAGCGCACGCCCATAAGCGGCTATATCCTCGGCGCTGCGGCGGAACCCGGGGGTGACTCCGGTGACCCGGTCGATCCGTTCCACCAGCGTGCCCGTCGAGGCGCCGGC
>JALTZY010000009.1 GCA_027045905.1 Paracoccaceae bacterium | reverse complement strand
TACAAGCGGATGAAGTATCGCGGCGTCGTCTGCGAGAAATGTGGCGTCGAGGTGACGCTGCAGAAGGTGCGCCGCGATACTTCATCCGCTTGTACTTGCCGCAAAGGCATTCGTAATCCTTTACCGGCCCGAAGATGCGGGCGCAGAACAGGCCGTCGCGCTCGGGCTTGAAGGTGCGGTAATTGATGGTCTCGGGCTTCTTGATCTCGCCATAGGACCAGGACAGGATCCGCTCGGGGCTGGCCAGGCTCACGCGGATCTCGTCAAAGACCTTCTGCGGGGCCAGCGGGTTGAACGGGTTGGTGGACAGTTCTTTGTTCATCTCGGGTTCCTCGTCTGGGACAGGGGGGGAGCGAATTTTCGCAGAAAATTCGGAGCTATTCCTCGCCCTCCGTATCCAGGAGTTCCATGTTCAGGCCAAGGCCGCGCACTTCCTTGACCAGCACGTTGAAGCTTTCCGGCACGCCGGCCTCGAAGCTGTCCTCGCCCTTGACGATGCTTTCATAGACCTTGGTGCGGCCGGCCACGTCGTCGGACTTGACCGTGAGCATCTCCTGCAGCGTATAGGCCGCGCCATAGGCTTCGAGCGCCCAGACTTCCATCTCGCCGAAGCGCTGGCCGCCGAACTGGGCCTTGCCGCCCAGAGGCTGCTGGGTGACCAGCGAGTAGGGGCCGGTGGAGCGGGCGTGGATCTTGTCGTCCACCAGGTGGTGCAGCTTCAGCAGGTATTTCATGCCGACGGTGACGGGGCGGCCGAACTGCTCGCCGGTGCGCCCGTCGTAGAGCACCGACTGGCCCGAGGTGTCGAAACCCGCGCGCCGGAGCGCATCGTTCACGTCCTCTTCCTTGGCGCCGTCAAAGACCGGGGTGGCGATGGGCACGCCGCGGGTGACATTCTCGGCCGCTTCCACCAGGGCCCCGTCGTCGAGGTCCTTGATGCCCTCTTCCCAGGCCTCGTCGCCATAGGCGTAGTGCATCGCTTCCCTGACCGGAGTCAGGTCGCCCTTGCGCCGGTATTCCTCCAGCGCCTCGTCGATCTTCAGCCCCAGGCCGCGCGCGGCCCAGCCCATGTGGGTCTCGAGGATCTGGCCGACATTCATCCGGCTGGGCACACCCAGCGGGTTGAGGCAGAAATCCACCGGCGTGCCGTCTTCGAGGAAGGGCATGTCCTCGATCGGCACCACCTTGGAAATCACGCCCTTGTTGCCGTGGCGGCCGGCCATCTTGTCGCCCGGTTGCAGTTTGCGCTTGACGGCGATGAAGACCTTGACCATCTTCATCACCCCCGGCGGCAGGTCGTCACCGCGGCGCACCTTCTCCACCTTGTCCTCGAAGCGGTGGTCAAGCGCCTTCTTCTGGGCTTCGAACTGAGACTGCAGGGCCTCCACATGGCTTGCGTCGGTCTCGTCCTCGAGCGCCAGCTGCCACCACTGGCCCTTCGACAGGCCGGCCAGAAGCTCCTCGGTGATCTCCGATTTCGCCTTCACGCCGCGCGGCCCCTTGACCGCCACCTTGCCCAGCAGCATCGCCTTGAGGCGGGCGTAGATGTTGCGCTCGAGGATCGCCAGCTCGTCGTCGCGGTCGCGCGCCAGCTGTTCGATTTCCTCGCGCTCGATCTGCAGCGCGCGGTCGTCCTTTTCGATCCCGTGGCGGTTGAACACCCGGACCTCGACCACGGTGCCGAAATCTCCGGGCTTGACGCGCAAGCTGGTGTCGCGCACGTCGGAGGCCTTTTCGCCGAAAATGGCGCGCAGCAGCTTCTCTTCCGGGGTCATCGGGCTCTCGCCCTTGGGGGTGATCTTGCCCACCAGGATATCGCCCGGCTCCACATGGGCGCCGATATAGACGATGCCGGATTCGTCGAGGTTGCGCAGCGCCTCCTCGCCCACATTGGGGATGTCGCGGGTGATCTCCTCGGGGCCGAGCTTGGTGTCGCGCGCGGCCACTTCGAACTCCTCGATATGGATCGAGGTGAACACGTCGTCGCGGGCGATGCGCTCGCTGATCAGGATCGAGTCCTCGTAATTGTAGCCGTTCCACGGCATGAAGGCGACCAGCACGTTCTTGCCCAGGGCCAGTTCGCCAAGGTCGGTGGAAGGGCCGTCGGCGATGACCTCGCCCTTCTCGACCCTCTGGCCCACCTTGACCAGCGGGCGCTGGTTGATGCAGGTGTTCTGGTTCGAGCGCTGAAACTTGCGCAGGCGGTAGATGTCCACCCCCGGATCGCCCGGCTCGAGATCATCGGTGGCGCGCACCACGATACGGGTCGCATCCACCTGATCGATGACACCGCCGCGGCTGGCCAGGATCGCCGCTCCCGAGTCGCGGGCCACCACCGCCTCGATACCGGTGCCCACGAAGGGCGCCTCGGCCTGCAGCAGCGGCACCGCCTGGCGCTGCATGTTCGAGCCCATCAGGGCGCGGTTGGCGTCGTCGTTCTCGAGAAACGGGATCAGCGAGGCGGCGACCGAGACCAGCTGCTTGGGGCTGACGTCGATCAGGTCCACGCTCTCGCGCGGGCTGAGCGTGTATTCGCCGGCCTTGCGGGTCGAAACCAGCTCGTTTTCGAAGCGCCCCTCTTCGTCCAGCCGGGCATTGGCCTGGGCGATGATGTGGCGCTGCTCCTCGGTGGCCGACATGTACTCCACCTGGTCGGTGACCTGGCCGTTTTCGACCTTGCGGTAGGGGGTCTCGATGAAGCCGTACTTGTTGACCCGGGCGAAGGTGGCGAGGCTGTTGATCAGGCCGATATTCGGGCCTTCGGGCGTCTCGATCGGGCACATGCGCCCGTAATGGGTCGGGTGCACGTCGCGCACCTCGAAGCCGGCGCGCTCGCGGGTGAGCCCGCCCGGCCCCAGCGCGCTGAGGCGGCGCTTGTGGGTGACTTCGCTGAGCGGGTTGGTCTGGTCCATGAACTGGCTCAGTTGGGAGGAGCCGAAGAACTCGCGCACCGCCGCCGCCGCCGGCTTGGCGTTGATCAGGTCCTGGGGCATGACCGTGTCGATCTCGACACCCGACATGCGCTCCTTGATCGCGCGCTCCATGCGCAACAGGCCGACGCGGTACTGATTCTCCATCAGCTCGCCCACGCTGCGCACGCGACGGTTGCCCAGGTGGTCGATATCGTCCACCTCGCCCTTGCCGTCGCGCAGCTCCACCAGCGCCTTGACGCAGGCGATGATGTCTTCCTTGTCGAGCACCCGCTGGGTGTCGGGCTTGTCGAGATCGAGACGCATGTTCATCTTGACCCGGCCGACGGCGGAGAGATCGTAGCGCTCGGGGTCGAAGAACAGGGTATCGAACAGGGCGCTCGCGGTATCCACCGTGGGCGGCTCGCCCGGGCGCATGACGCGGTAGATGTCCATGAGCGCGGTTTCACGGTTCATGTTCTTGTCCAGCGCCATGGTGTTGCGGATATAGGGGCCGATATTGACGTTATCGATGTCGAGCACCGGGATCTCGGTGATGCCCGCATCCAGCAGTTCCTTGAGGGTGCCGCCGATGACGGTCTCGCCGTCCTTGTCGAACTCCCAGGTAAGCTCGTCGCCGGCCTCCACATAGATGGCGCCGGTCTCCTCGTTGATGATGTCGCGGGCGGCAAAGCGGCCGACGATCGCCTCGAAGGGCACCAGGATTTCGGTCGTGCCCCCCTCGGCGGCGAGCTTCCTGGCCGCGCGCGGGGTGATCTTCTTGCCCGCCTCGGCGATCACCTCGCCGGTATGGGCATCGACGATATCGGCACTCGGCCGGGTGCCGGCGACACGCTCGGGGAAGAATCTGGTGATCCAGCCCGCGCGCGGGTCGGACTTCTTCTTCAGCTTGAAATCCACCGTGTCGTAATAGGCATTCATGATGCCTTCCTGATCCAGCCCGAGCGCATAGAGCAGGGTCGTCACGGGCAGCTTGCGGCGCCGGTCGATACGGGCATGGACGATATCCTTGGCATCAAACTCGAAGTCGAGCCAGGAGCCGCGATAGGGGATGATGCGGCAGGCAAAGAGGAGCTTGCCCGAAGAGTGGCTCCTGCCCTTGTCATGGTCGAAGAAGACGCCCGGGCTGCGGTGCATCTGCGAGACGATGACCCGCTCGGTGCCGTTGACGATGAAGGTTCCGTTGGGCGTCATCAGCGGCATGTCGCCCATGAAGACGTCCTGTTCCTTGATATCCTTGACCGAGCGCGCGCCGGTCTCCTCGTCCACATCGAAGACGATCAGGCGCAGGGTCACCTTGAGCGGCGCGCTGTAGGTCATGTCGCGCTGCTGGCATTCCTCGACATCGTATTTGGGCGCCTCGAGCTGATACCTGACAAACTCCAGCACCGCGGTCTCGTTGAAATCCTTGATCGGAAAGACCGACTGGAAGACTCCCATCAGCCCTTCGCCGTCCTGCGGCTCGGGGCCGTCGCCGGAATTGAGAAACAGATCGTAGGAGCTCTTCTGCACCTCGATCAGATTCGGCATTTCCAGGATTTCGCGGATCTTTCCGTAATACTTGCGAAGACGTTTCTGGCCAAGATAGGAATGCGCCATGCGTGTCGTGCCTTTCATTTCTCACCTGAGGCGGCGCACCGTCGGGGCCACGGCCGGCGCCTCGTCAGAGACAGGTGATCCGGATCCATTCGTGCAGACCGTCCCACCGGCCTGCTCCCGATCCCGCGAACCTCACCTTGGGAAAAGCCCCGCCCGCTCACGCCGCCCGGGGGCCCTTGCCAAGAAAGGCTCGGCTGGACCCGGGAACCCCCGGGCCCAGCCATGTGCAACGGGCGCCGACAAGGCGATTTTTCGCAGAAAAATCGCGGCCCCGCCAGGATGCGCCGCTCAGGCGACCTCGACCTCGGCGCCGGCAGCTTCCAGCTTGCCCTTGACCTCTTCGGCCTCTTCCTTGGAGACGCCTTCCTTGATCTTGCCGCCGGATTCCACCAGGTCCTTGGCCTCTTTCAGGCCCAGGCCGGTCAGGGCGCGGACTTCCTTGATCACGTTGATCTTGGAAGCGCCCGGCGACTTCAGGATGACGTCGAACTCGGTCTTTTCCTCGCCACCGCCAGCAGCGCCGCCATCGGCGGGGCCGGCCATGACGACGGCGCCGCCGGCGGCGGGCTCGATGCCGTATTCGTCCTTGAGGATGGTTTTCAGTTCCTGGGCCTCGAGCAGGGTCAGCCCCACGATCTCTTCAGCAAGTTTCTTCAGATCAGCCATTTTACCGTTTCCGTTCTTTCATTTGTGTTCCAACGCGCGGGGCTCCCCCGCGCCGGTCTCAGATTGCTCAGGCAGCCTTTTCCTCGATGGTTTCGAGGATGCCCGCGATGCTCGATGCTGGTGTGCCAATGGCCCCGGCGATATTGGAAGCCGGTGCGCCGATCATGCCGGCGATGGTAGCGATAAGCTCCTCGCGCGACGGCATGGCGGCGACGGCCTTCACCCCGGCCGGGTCCAGCGGCTCCTCGCCCATGGCGCCGCCGAGGATCACGAGCTTGTCGTTATCCTTGGCGAAGCCTTCGAAGACCTTGGCCGCAGTGACCGGGTCTTCGGAATAGCCGAGAACCGTCATGCCCGTGAGCAGCGAGGCGATCGAAGCGACCGGCTTGCCCTCAAGGGCGATCTTGGCGAGCCTGTTCTTGGCAACGCGGACGGACCCGCCGGCTTCGCGCATGCGATGCCGCAGATCCTGCATTTCAGCAACCGTGAGACCGGCGTAATGGGCAACCACCACGACGCCAGAGCTTTCGAAGATCTGGCCGAGTTCCCCGACCACTTTCTCTTTCTGGGCTCTATCCACAGTTCCACTCCAGTTATGGGGGCGGATGCCCCCGGCTCTCATTTTGCCGGGCAGGCCCGTCAAGCCGAGCCCGACAATCGGGTCCTTACGGGGCCTCGCCAATCGCAATCAAAGGCACAAACCTTTGAAACTCTTGTCAATTTCCCGTCTCAGGCAGGCTTTATGACCTATCCGCCACCCACCGTCTCGGACGAATCACACAGGCCGCCACGCGCACGCGGCGACCTGAGCAGGCGTTCCTTATGGCTTTTTTGCCGGAAAGGAAAGGGGAAAAATGCCGCTGCGCCAGGCGGGGTCTGTTACATCCCGATCCGAACCCGGCAGGACAAAGGCGGGCCGCGCGGACCCGCCTTTCGCTCTCATGCCAGATGCCGCCGGATCAGTTGTCGGTGGCGTTCTCGACGCTCACGTTCACGCCGGGGCCCATGGTCGAGCTGAGCGTGATCTTCTTCATGTAGGTGCCCTTGGCGCCCGAGGGCTTGGCCTTGGCGACCGCATCGACGAAGGCGCGCACGTTCTCGGCCAGCTTGGCCTCGTCGAAGCTCGCCTTGCCCACGCCCGCATGGACCACGCCGGCCTTCTCGACCTTGAACTGCACCTCGCCGCCCTTGGCCTTGGCGACCGCATCGGCCACGTCCATGGTCACGGTGCCGACCTTGGGGTTGGGCATCAGGTTGCGCGGGCCCAGCACCTTGCCGAGCCGACCGACGATCGGCATCATGTCAGGCGTGGCGATGCAACGGTCGAAGTCGATCTTGCCGCCCTGCACCTGCTCCATCAGATCCTCGGCGCCGACGATATCGGCCCCGGCCGCCCTGGCCTCCTCGGCCTTGTCGCCGCGGGCAAAGACCGCCACGCGGACCTCCTTGCCGGTACCGTTGGGCAGGCCGACCACGCCGCGCACCATCTGGTCCGCATGGCGCGGGTCCACGCCGAGCACCATGGCGATTTCCACGGTCTCGTCGAACTTGGCGGTGGCGGTCTCCTTGACCAGCTTCACCGCCTCCTCGACGCTCACATTGTCCTTGCCCTTGACGATCTCACGGGCGGCTCTGGTGCGTTTTCCAAGCTTTGCCATGTCACTTCACCTCGATGCCCATGGAGCGGGCGGAACCCGCGATGATCTTCATGGCCGATTCAATGTCGTTGGCATTGAGATCCTTCATCTTGGCCTCGGCAATCTCGCGCAGCTGCTTGGCCGTGACCGTGCCCACCACCTCGCGGGCGGGCGTGTTGGCGCCGGATTTGATGCCCGCGGCCTTTTTCAGGAAGTAAGACGCAGGCGGCGTCTTGATGTCCATGGTGAAGGACTTGTCCTGATAATAGGTGATCACGGTCGGACACGGCGCCCCGGGCTCGAGATCCTGGGTCCTGGCGTTGAACGCCTTGCAGAATTCCATGATGTTGATCCCGCGCTGGCCGAGGGCGGGGCCCACGGGCGGCGAGGGGTTGGCCTGGCCTGCAGGGATCTGCAGCTTCATCGTGCCGGCAAGTTTCTTGGCCATCTGGCCTCTCCTTTCCTAACCTCGGCGCGCAACGCGTCGCGCGCCGTCCTCAGTCATGTGGTCCGGCCGAACGCGCGCGCGCGCCGCACCTCCCACGCAATCGCCGGGTCGGCAGGCACCGCCCCGGAAGCCTGCCACATAAGCGGGGAGGCGGGATTTGGCAAGAGAAATCATGTCGTGTATCCGCGTGCGGGCTACGGCTTCTGCGCCTGCGCCCGCCCCTCACCTGTATTCTTGACCTTCTGGAGCGAGATGATTTCTGTCTGAATCGCATCAGGGATTTCAATCGCGGATTTTTCTGATTCTTTTTCTGATTCACTGTCTCCATCCACAGGATGGAGGG
>JALTZY010000008.1 GCA_027045905.1 Paracoccaceae bacterium | reverse complement strand
GCCCCCCACCGGCACGATCGCCACGTCCGCTTCGGCGCAGACCCGCACCACACGCGCAACCTCGCCGGTATCTCCCGGCTGCACCACCGCCAGTGGCTGCCAGTGATGCCTGCCCAGGAAATCGCGGCTGAAAGGCGCCATATCCGCCCCGCCGAGCACACGCCCGGCCCCGACGATCGCTTCCAGTTCCGGGATCAATGCCATGTGCCTCCCTCCTGCCTGCCTTCTGCCGCCTGAGGCGGTCCTTTCCATTGCTCCGCCCCCTTTCCGGGGCCTCGCTCCGGGCCTGGCCCTGTTATGGCGAAGCCCCCCCCGATACGGGATGGCCGGCTTCTTCTTCCTGCCGCTCCCGTGCGTCGGCGCGCCAGGCTCCGAGAATATAGGCGCTGGTCATCAGGTCCAGATGCGCGCCGCCGCCATTCTTGAACAGGGTGATCTCTTCGGCGTCGTGACGGGCGAAATGCCCCGCCTCGATGTCGTAGAAATCCGCCACCACATCGTCGGGCGTCAGCACTCCGCGCGCGATCGGGTCGGCCAGTTCGCCGATATGCGGCAGCACGGATTCGCGGCTGTCAACGAATATGCGCGCCCGCCTCAGCGCCTCGTCATCGGCCTCGCGCATGTCCGGCCGATAGGCGCCGATCAGGTCCAGGTGCTGGCCCGGCTGCAGCCATTCCCCCCGGATCAGCGGGGCGCGGCTCATGGTGGCGCAGGTGATGATGTCGGCAAGGCGCACGCTGGTCTCCAGGTCGCTGGCAACCAGCGTGTCGGGACAGGCGGCGGCGAGTTCCTCGGCCCTCTGCGGGCTGCGGTTCCAGACCATGAAACGGGCGCCGGGAAAGGCGCTGCCATAGGCCTCGCGCAGGCTGCGCGCCACCGTTCCCGCGCCGACGATCAGGATGCAGCGGCTTTCGGGGCGGGCCAGCAGGCGGGCGGCCAGCAGGCTGTCGCCGGCGGTCTTCCACTTGGTGACCAGGTGGAAATCGAGGATTGCCCGCAGCACGCCGTCGTCATCGCCGAACAGACTGACCGAGCCGTTGACGCTGGGCAGGCCATGGGCGGGATTGCCTGGAAAGACCGTGGCGGTCTTGACCAATTGCCCGAGCCCGTCGATCCAGGCGGCACGCGACAGGAGCGTATCCCCTCCGCGATGGAAAAAGGTATCGGCCATCTCGGCGCGCGCCAGAAGGTGGCCTTTGCGCAGGGCATCGCACAGCGCCTGCCAGTCGAGCAGCCTTTCGGCCTCGAAGGGGATGACTTCCGGGCCCATGTCTGCCACCTTGGCGCAAAAGCCATGCGCTTTCCAGTTTTTCTTCCGGCCTGCGGGAGTCAGGCGGCTTGCGCGTGGTAGGCGACGAGGGCCGCCAGATCCTGCGGTCGGGTATCGGCCGGGAGGCAGGCGCAGGCATTGGCGGCCAGTTCGAAGATCGACCCATCGGAGAAGAAGCTGGAGCCGGTGACGAAGATCACCTTTGCCTCCGGGCGCCGGTAGGCGGCGTAATCAGCGACGCTCAGCGCCGCCCCCTCCCCCAGGGAGAGCGCCAGAACGATCATGTCCGGGGCACTGTCGGCCAGCGCCCGGAACGCCTGATCGCGGTCATGGACCATGGTCACATGCGCGCCCTGTCTCTCCAGATGCCGGGCCCAAAGCTGGCCCCGGTCCGGATTGCGTTCTGCAATCAGGATGTTCATGCCGTTTCACCTTGTGGGTCTTGTCCTTTCATCTTGCGGGCAAGAACCTACCAAAAGGTTAAGATGCGGAAAGAAATCCGTAACGAAGGTGAATTTTTCCTTGCGGGATTGTCTTTCGCGGCGATTTCCGCTTCAAGCGCCGGGGGGGAATGTCCGGCGCGAAGGGCGAGGAGATAGGAGATAAATGACCACCTGTATCACCATTTGCGACACCTGCAAGCGCGCGGGCTGGGAGGAGGGAGACATGGCCCGTACCGATGGCGAGGCTCTGGCCGAGCTGATCGAGGCCGCGGCCGAGGGTACGGGAGTCGGGACGCGGCGCGTCTCCTGCCTGATGGGCTGCAAGCGCGCCTGCAATGTCGCGGTGCAGGCGCCGGAGAAGCTCGCTTATGCGCTGGGCGGCTTCGAGCCCACGCGCGAGGCGGCCGAAGCGATCGTCGCCTATGCCGTCGCCCATGCCGAAAGCGGGACCGGGCAGGTGCCGTTTCGCGCCTGGCCCGAGGCGGTGAAGGGCCATTTCGTCGCCCGTCTGCCGCCGCTGGAGGGCGAGTCATGAGCGGCGCGCGCGAGCATGGCGGCGGGCTCGATGCGGCGATAGCCCGATATGGCGGCCGGCGCCAGGACTGGCTCGACCTCTCCACCGGGATCAACCCGATCCATTACCCGCTCCCGGACCTGCCCCCCGAGGCCTTTGCCGCCCTGCCCGATACGGCTGCCACCGAGGCGCTCGAGGCGGCGGCGCGCGATTTCTGGATGGTGCCGCGGGAGGCGGCGGTGCTGGCCGCGCCCGGGGCTTCCTCGCTGATCGTCAATGTCCCGCGCCTTCTGCCGCCGGGCCGGGTACAGATCCCCGCGCGCACCTATAACGAGCACGAAGCCGCCTTTCGCGCCGCCGGCTGGGAGGTGGCGCGCGAGGGGGGCACGGCCCGGGTCGTCGTCCACCCCGACAACCCCACCGGCGTGCTCTGGCGCGGCGAGGACGAGGCGCCGCAGAGCCGCGCCCTGCTGGTGATCGACGAAAGCTTCTGCGACATCGCGCTGGGCAATACCCATGTGCGCGAGATGGCCAGGTGGCCCGGCGTGGTGATCCTGAAGAGCCTGGGCAAGTTCTGGGGTCTTGCCGGGCTCCGGCTGGGCTTTGCCATAGGTGATCCGGCCCTGATCGCGCGTCTTGGCGAGATGCTCGGCCCCTGGCCCGTCTCCGGCGTGGCGCAGCGCGTGGGGCGGGTCGCGCTCGAGGACATGCGCTGGGCCAATGCCACCCGCCAGCGCCTGGCGGTGGATGTGGCGCGGATGGATGCGACCTTGCAGATGAAGGGGGCGGAGCTGATCGGCGGCACCGCGCTTTTTCGCCTTTTCAGGGTCGATAACGCGCTGAAATGGCAGGAAAAGCTGGCCAAGGAAAAGGTCTGGAGCCGGGTCTTTTCCTGTGAGCCGACATGGCTGCGCCTGGGCCTGCCGCCGGCCGAGCGGTGGGGGCAACTGGAGCGCGCGCTGTGAGCCATGCCGCGCTTCTCGCGCTGGCCATGGGGCTGGACGCGGCCCTGGGCGAGCCGCGCTGGCTGTGGTCGCGCATGGCCCATCCGGCGGTGCTGATGGGGCGCGCGGTGGCCTGGCTCGACCGGCGCTTCAACCGCCCGCCGGGCCGGCGACGGGCCGGGGCGCTGAGCCTCGCGGCACTGCTTCTGGGCGCCGGGGGGCTGGGCTGGCTGATCCCGCGCCTGCCCGTGGGCGGTCTCATCGAACTGCTGCTCGTCGCCGCCCTGCTGGCGCAAAGGTCGCTCGCCCAGCATGTGCGCGACGTGGCCCGCGCCCTGCGCCTTTCGGAGGGCGACGGCCGCCTGGTGGTCGCGCGGATCGTGGGGCGCGACACCAGCGCGCTCGACGGCCCGGCCATTTCCCGCGCGGCGATCGAGAGCGCGGCGGAGAATCTCTCGGACGGGGTGGTGGCGCCGGCCTTCTGGTATCTGGTGGCGGGGCTGCCGGGGCTGATGATATACAAGGCGACCAATACCGCCGACAGCATGATCGGCTATCGTAACGAGGCCTATGAAGAATTCGGCAAGGCGGCGGCGCGGCTCGACGATGTGCTGAACTGGCTTCCCGCCCGCCTCACCGCCGCGCTGATCGCCGCCGTGCGCCCGCGCCCCGGCATGGCGCGGACGATCCTGCGTGACGCGCCGCTGCACCGCAGCCCCAATGCCGGCTGGCCCGAGGCGGCCATGGCGGCAGCGCTGGGCGTGGCGCTTGCGGGCCCGCGCAGCTATGGCGGCGAGAAGCGCGATTACCCCTGGGTCCATGGCGAGGGGCGGCGCGATGCGGGGGCGGCGGATATCGACGCCGCGGTGACGCTCCTGTGGCGGGTCTGGTGGCTCGTGCTGGGGATCGTCGCGGCAATCGCGGTTGCCTGCGCGCTCACGGGCCATTAACCTCGCAGCAGCAATTTCAGGAGAGATACATGCGCAGATTTCTGACCGCCGCCGCCCTTTCCCTCGCCCTTGCCAGCCCGGCCGCGGCGCTGGTGCCCTGCGGGGGCTCGTTTTCTTCCTTCGTCAAGGCGATGAAACAGGAGGCCGCGCGGCGGGGTTACGACCGGGCCACCATCGACCGTTTCTTCAGATCGGTGCAGCAGTCGCAGGCGGTATTGCGTGCCGACCGCGCCCAGGGGTTTTTCAACAAGTCCTTCCTCGAATTCTCCCGCGCCCTGATTTCGGCCAACCGGCTCAATACCGGGCGCGCCAATCTGGAGAGATATGCCGGTATCTTCGACCGGGTCGAGCGCCGGTTCGGGGTGGACCGGGGCATTCTCACCGCCTTCTGGGCCTTCGAGACCGATTTCGGCGCCTTTCAGGGCGATTTCAATACCCTCAATGCCCTGATGACGCTGAGCCACGATTGCCGCCGGCCGGAGCTTTTCCAACCGCAGGTATTCGCGGCGCTGGAGCTTTTCAATCGGGGCGATTTCAGCCCCACAGCTACCACCGGCGCCTGGGCGGGCGAGATCGGCATGGTGCAGATGCTGCCCGCGGATATCCTTGAGAACGGAGTCGATGGCGATGGCGACGGGCATGTGGATCTCAAGGGGTCGCGCGCCGATGCGCTGATGTCCGGGGCGAAGATGCTGGCCTCGCTGGGCTGGCGGGCAGGCCAGCCCTGGCTGCAGGAGGTGAGCGTGCCCGCCGATTTCGACTGGCGCAGGACCGGCCTGCACACGATGCTCAAGGTCAGCGAGTGGAAGCGCATGGGGGTGCGCCCGCGCTCGGGCCGCTTCGAGGGGCCGGAGTTGCGCGCCTCGCTGATCCTGCCGCAGGGGCACAGGGGGCCGGCCTTCCTCGCCTATCCGAATTATCACACACTGTTCGAGTGGAACCAGAGCTTCATCTACGTCACCACGGCGGCCTATTTCGCCACTCGCCTGCGCGGGGCGCCGGTTTACAATGCCGGCGACCCGACCCCGGCGCTTTCGACCGCGCAGATGAAGGCGCTTCAGCGCAAGCTCAAGGCGCGCGGCCATGACGTAGGCAAGATCGACGGTATCTGGGGGGGCAAGACCCGCATCGCCGTGCAGAAGGAGCAGGCGCGTCTCGGCCTGCCCGCCGATGGCTGGCCGACGGCGGCGCTTGTGAACCGGCTGTAGGCGCAGGGGCGCAGAAAGGCAGTCATGGACGGAGAGGTGGCACAGCTGGCGGCACTGGCGATCTCCGCCAATTACCGGCTGTCCCACCCCGATGACCCGATGGTGTGGTTCGCAGGTCAGCGGGCATTCGCCTCCTGCGCGCGGATCGTCTTTTTCGCCAGCCGGGAGGGGCGGTTCGGCAAGAAGCGCCGGGTGGCGCTGGCCGAAACGCCTGTCCAATGGCTGGATCTGCTGCAGGCGGGAGGTGTGGAGCGGGTGCTGGTCACCTGCAGCCGTCAGGATCAGGACGATGCCGGCTCGCAGGAAGAAACCCTCCCCGACCGGCTCAGCGCCGGCTTTGCCGGTGGCGGCAGTCTCTGGACCATGACGACGCTTTCGTCCGGCGGCGGCGCCCTGTGCTGGCGGGCGGGCTGGCGCGCGGCCTTTCCCGGGGCGCGCGACGGGCGCATCTGGCAGGCCGAATACATGGCCGAGCCCTGCCAGGGCGGGGAGCCCGGCGCTTCGGTAGAGACAGCCAGCGGTGCGCTGGGCCGGGTGCTGGAAGAGGCGCGCGCCTTTGCGCTCAAGCAGGAATTCCCCCGGTTGGCGGCGCGCTTCGCCTCGGCCCAGGCCCTGCTCGAAGGCCGTGCCGACCCCCTCGCCCTGCCGCGTCCGCCAGGGCCGGCCGATACGCTTGACGCGCCCGCGCGCCGCCTCCTGTCAGCCGGTCAGCGGGCCTGGATATTCGACGATCCGGGGGCGTGGCGGGATCAGGACTTTTCGCAAGATGTCTGGAAGAGATACGCCGTCCTGTCCGAAGCGCTTTACAGCGCGGTCACCGCCGCGATCGTCGCGGCGGTCAATGCTTCGGCGCCTGGCCCGCCGTGAATTGCACCGGGGCAGTAGGGTACCGGGGCCTGTTTACCAGCCGATCCGCTGCTCGAACAGCCTCACGCTCTCGACCCAGAGCGCATAGAGATCGGCGAAGTCTCGGGTGCTGATCCCGTCATAGCTGGTGGCGATGTCCATCTCGATCCGGGCGGCGCCGTCATCGGTGCGGTAGGCGCGCACGAAGCGGCGGTCGGTGTTCCAGCCGTTGATGATCTCGAGGGCGACCGGCGCATCGAGCTTGTAGCCGGCATAGAACTGCAGGGCGAGGCAGTTGGTGTTATTGGTGCAGTCATAGAAGAATACCTGCCCCGTATCGCCGTCCACACGGTACTCCACCAGCGGGTCGCCGACGGAATCGGTGGTCAGCTGGGCCGGGATACCCTGCTCGAAGAAGAAATTGATCAGGCTCTGCGGGTTGGAGGCCAGGATCTGGCCGGCAGGGGCGGGCGCGGGTGCGGTAGGGGCCGACACGACCTGCCCGAGAGCAGGCGCGGCGATGCCGAGAGACAAGGCCAGGCCGGTGAATATTGCTTTGGGGTTCATGATATTCTCCTGAATGATGGATCAATGATCAGCGGCGCCAGCATACACGGACAGCCGCGCAATCTGCAATACCGGGAGGGGGCGGAAACGCGGGCGCATCGGCCTCAGGCGACCAGTTCTTCGGCCTTCTTGAGGTCCACGCTGACCAGCTGGCTGACGCCCGCCTCGGCCATGGTCACGCCGAAGAGCCGGTCGGCGCGGCTCATGGTCACCGCGTGGTGGGTGATGATCAGGAAGCGGGTCTCGGTGCGCCGGGTCATCTCGTCGAGCAGGTCGCAGAAGCGGGTGACGTTGGCGTCGTCGAGCGGCGCGTCCACCTCGTCGAGCACGCAGATCGGGGCCGGGTTGGCGAGGAATACGGCGAAGATCAGCGCCAGCGCCGTCAGGGTCTGCTCGCCGCCCGAGAGCAGGCTCAGGGTCGAGAGCTTCTTGCCCGGCGGTTGGCACATGATCTCGAGCCCGGCTTCCAGCGGGTCGTCGCTCTCGACCAGGACCAGCTTGGCCTCGCCGCCGCCGAACAGGTGGCGAAACAGCATGGCGAAGTTGGTGTTGACCTGCTCAAACGCGGTCAGCAGGCGCTCGCGCCCCTCGCGGTTGAGGCTGGCGATGCCGTGGCGCAGCTTGCGGATGGCTTCGTCGAGATCGGCCTTTTCGTGCGTCAGCGTGTCGTGCTCCAGCCGCACTTCCCTGGCGTCCTCCTCGGCGCGCAGGTTGACCGCGCCGAGGGCGTCGCGCTGGCGCCTGAGGCGGTTCACCTCGTGTTCGATCTTGTCCGAGGGCGGCAGGCTTTCGGGGTCGGCATCGAGGCTTTCGAGCAGGGCGGCGGGGCTGGTCTGCTGCTCCTCGCGGATGCGCGCCTCGGCAAGCTCCACCGCCTCGCAGGCGGCCTCGGCGCGGGCCTCGGCGCGGGCGCTGTCGAGGTCGGGC
>JALTZY010000007.1 GCA_027045905.1 Paracoccaceae bacterium | reverse complement strand
CCACCTCGCGCACCTTCTCCAGATAACGGTCCGTCCAGGCCTGCCCATCCTCCCCCGGCACCACCCGGAAACCCATGGTGAAGCGGCAGTCGCGCGCGGTGATGTTGTCGGCCGTGCCCCCGTGCACGGTGCCCACATGGGCGGTGGTATAAGGGGGATCGAACATCGCCGCCAGCGGGCCGGGCGTGGCGGCGGCGTTTTCGGCATTGACCCGATTGGCCCAGTCGATCAGCTTCGCCGCCTCCATCACCGCGCTCACGCCCCGATGCGGCTGGGAGGAATGCACCTCGAAGCCGCGCAGATGGGTCCTGACCGATTGCGCGCCCTTGTGGCCGGTCACTACCTGCATCATCGAGGGCTCGCCGATAATCGCCGCGGCCGCGCGCGGCAGGCACCGGGCCATTTCCTCGATCATCGCCGGCGCGCCGAGGCAGCCCACCTCCTCGTCGTAGCTCAGCGCGATCTGCAACGGTCGCCTGATGCCGCGCGCAAGCGCCAGCGGCACCGCGGCCAGCGCCAGCGCATCGAAGCCCTTCATGTCGCAGGTGCCGCGCCCGTAGAGGCGGCCATCCGTCTCGACCAGCCGGAAGGGGTCGGTGTCCCAGTCCTGCCCGTCCACCGGCACCACGTCGGTATGGCCCGAGAGAATCACCCCGCCCTCGACCTCCGGGCCGACATTGGCGTAGATATTGGCCTTGGTGCCGTCCTCGTTATAGACGCGGTGCGCCTTCACCCCGAAGCCGGACAGATAATCCTCGATCCAGTCCACGATCGCCAGATTCGATTCGCGGCTGACCGTGGGAAAGGCGACCAGATGTTCAAGAATTTCCCGCGCGCTCAGATCCTGTGCCATGTCTCCCTCCCGTCGCCCGGAGCCTGTGCGCCCGGCGGGCAAAGGTCAAGCCCGGGATTTCCCGGTGCCGCCGGAGCGCGGAATCTGCCGCCCTGCTCGACTTAACTATTGCCCGGCCAGCGAATCCTGCTAACAATTTCCTGATGATGGCGGCGTCAGACTGCCTGCTTGCGACTGGGAGATGCCTATGCCCGACGGGGCGCCGAAGGTTCTGGATGTCCGGAACCTCAATACAGTTTTCAGGACCCGCACGGGCGAGGTTCACGCGGTCAACCGGGTGAGTTTCGACCTTGAGAAAGGCGAGTTGCTCGGGGTTGTGGGCGAAAGCGGCTCGGGCAAGTCGGTCACCATGATGTCGCTCATCCGCCTGATCCCCTCGCCGCCCGCCGAGATCCGCTCGGGCCAGGTGCTGTTTGACGGGATGGACCTGCTCGAGGTCGATGACGACACCCTGCGCGACATTCGCGGCGCGCGGATCGGATTCGTCTTTCAGGATCCGATGACCAGCCTCAATCCGGTCTTTACCGTGGGCTTCCAGCTGCGCGAACCCCTGATGCGACACATGGGGATGAACAGGCGCGAGGCCGACAGGCGCGCGGCCGAGCTTCTGGAGCTGGTGGGCATCCCCGACGCGGCGCGCCGGCTCAGGGATTATCCGCACCAGTTTTCCGGCGGGATGCGCCAGCGGGTGATGATCGCCATTGCGCTTGCCTGCGACCCGGAAGTGCTGATCGCCGACGAGCCCACCACGGCGCTCGACGTGACCATCCAGGCGCAGATCCTGGAGCTGGTCAGGGAGCTTCGCCAGAAGCTCGGCATGGCGATCATCTGGATCACTCACGATCTGGGCGTGATCGCTGGCATCGCCGACCGGGTGATGGTGATGTATGGCGGCCAGGTGGTCGAGGAAGCGCCCGTGCGCGCCCTCTTCAAGGAGCCGCGCCACCCCTATACCCGCGCCCTGCTCGAGACCATCCCGCATGTGCGCGGCAAGCGCGCCGAGCGGCTCGAAGTGATCGAGGGCCAGCCGCCGATCCTGGGCGCCGCGCCCACGGCCTGCCCGTTTCGCGACCGCTGCGCGGCGGCGGTGGAGATCTGCGGGCGCGAAAACCCGGCGCTTCGCGAAGTGGGCGCGCGCCACAGGGTCGCCTGCCACCTGTCCGATACGGGAGCCGGGAGCGGCGCCGCCCCCGAGCCGGAGGGCGCGCATGTTTGACCTCACCACGAAGGCAAGGACCCTGATCCGGGTGCGCGGGCTGAAGATGTATTTCCCGATCCATGCCGGGATCTTCCGCCGCCATGTGGGCGACGTGAAGGCGGTCGATGACGTGAGCTTCGACATCTACGAGGGCGAGACCCTCGGCCTCGTCGGCGAATCGGGCTGCGGCAAGTCCACCTGCGGGCGGGCGATCCTGCGCCTTTACGACATCACCGCCGGCTCGATCCAGATCGACGGGCAGGAAATCGGCGACCTGCCGCAGGCGAAGCTGCGCAGCCTCAGGCCCGCCATGCAGATGGTGTTCCAGGACCCGCAGGCGAGCCTGAATCCGCGCCTCACCGTGGAGGGAATCATCGGCGAGCCGCTTCTGGAGCACACCTCCATGAGCCGCGCCGAGCGCAAGGCGCGGGTGCACGAGCTGATGGACGCGGTGGGGCTCAACCGCAGCTTCTCGGACCGCTACCCGCACGAATTTTCCGGCGGCCAGCGCCAGCGCATCGGCATCGCCCGCGCGCTCGCGCTGAACCCCAAGTTCATCGTCTGCGACGAGCCCATCGCCGCGCTCGACGTGTCGATCCAGGCCCAGGTGGTGAACCTGCTCGAGGATCTGCAAAAGAAATTCGGCCTCACCTATCTGTTCATCAGTCACGATCTTTCCATGGTCCGCCATATCGCCGACCGGGTGGCGGTGATGTATCTGGGCAAGGTGGTGGAACTGGCCCCCGAAGAGGCGCTCTATTCCGACCCCCTGCACCCCTATACCAGGGCGCTTCTGTCGGCGGTGCCCGAGCCGGACCCGGACCTGACCATCGAAGACCGCATCATCCTCAAGGGCGACGTGCCCAGCCCCGCCAATCCGCCCGCGGGCTGCAATTTCTGCACCCGCTGCCCGGCGGTGATGGATATCTGCAAGCGCGAAGACCCGGAATTTCGCGAGGTGCTGCCGGGGCGCTTCGTCGCCTGTCATCGCTACAACGAACCCGACGAAAACGAAAACGAGACCGCCGCCTGATCCGGGCGGCGTCCGCCGAGGCCTGAGAGCAACAATCAAGGGAGACCGACATGAAACTCAAAGCAACACTTCTGGGCGCCGCCGCCGCCCTGGCGCTCGCCCCCATGGCAGCCCAGGCCGGCCGTGGCGACAGCGGCCACCTGAACATCCTCTACTGGCAGGCCGCCTCGATCCTGAACCCGTACCTTTCCGGCGGCAACAAGGATATCGACGCCTCCGCCCTGGTGCTCGAGCCGCTGGCCCGCTACGACGAAAACGGCAACATGGTGCCCTGGCTCGCCGAGTCGATCCCGACCGTGGAAAACGGCGGCGTCAGCGAGGACCTGACCTCGATCACCTGGAGGCTGAAGGAAGGGCTGATCTGGTCCGACGGCACGCCCGTCACCTCCGCCGACGTGGTGTTCACCGCCAATTACTGCATGGACGAAAGCGGCGGCTGCCAGCAGCTGGCCGGCTTTGCCGATATCAGCAATGTCGAGGCGCTGGACGAGCGCACCATCAAGATCACCTTCGACAAGCCCAAGCCCTTCCCCTACTCGGCCTTCGTCGGCTCGACCATGCCGATCCTGCAGCAGGCGCAGTTCAAGGACTGCGTGGGCACCAACGCCCCCAACTGCACCGAGCAGAATTTCGGCCCGATCGGCACCGGTCCCTTCGTGGTCGATGAATTCAAGGCCAACGACACCATCTCCATGTCCGCGAACCCGAACTATCGCGACGCCGACAAGCCCAGCTTCGCCAGCCTGACCTTCAAGGGCGGCGGCGATGCGGCCTCGGCGGCGCGCGCGGTGCTGGAGACCGGCGAATTCGACTATGCCTGGAACCTGCAGGTCGATCCCACCGTGCTGGCGGAAATGGCCAAGGGCGGCAAGGGCGAGGTGATCTCGGCCTTCGGCACCGCCGTGGAGCGGCTGATGGTCAACATGACCAACCCCGACCCGGCGCTGGGCGAAAAGCGCTCGACGCTCGAGGGCGGCCCGCATCCCTTCCTCACCGATCCGGCCGTGCGCAGGGCGCTGAGTCTGGCCATCGACCGCGCCCTGCTGGCCGAGGTGGGATATGGCGCCGCCGGCAAGCCCACCTGCAACGTGGTGCCGGCGCCTGCGATCTACGTCTCCACCGCCAATGACGAGTGCCTCGTGCAGGACATCGCCAAGGCCAACCAGATCCTCGACGAAGCCGGCTGGATGCCCGGCCCGGACGGCATCCGCCAGAAGGATGGGGTGCGCCTGTCGATCCTCTATCAGACCTCGACCAACGCCGTGCGCCAGGACACCCAGGCCCTGGTCAAGGACTGGTGGAGCCAGATCGGCGTGGAAACCGAGCTCAAGAATATCGACGCGGCCGTGTTCTTCGGCGGCGACCAGTCGAGCCCGGACACGTTCCAGAAGTTCTATGCCGATATCGAGATGTACACCAACCTGTTCGACGGCACCGACCCCGAAGCCTATATGGGCTCCTGGAAGTGCTCGGAAATCCCGAGCCCGGAGAACAACTGGCTGGGCAACAACATGCCGCGTTACTGCAACTCGGAATATGACGCCCTGGTGGAAAAGCTGGCCGTCACCGCCGCGCTGGAGGAGCGCGCCGCGATCGTCAAGCAGATGAACGACATGCTGATGCAGGACGGCGCGATGATCCCGCTGATCCACCGCGGCTCCGTCTCGGCCCGGGCCAACTCGCTGCAAGGCGTCAAGCTCAACGTCTGGGACAGCCAGATGTGGAACGTCGCCGACTGGTCGCGCGCCGAATAAGCGCTACCGCTGCCATGAAACCGACCGCTCCGCGCCTGCGCGCGCGGGGCGGCTCTCCTCCCCCTCACCCGCTCACCACGCAGAGAACTGAACCGAGTCACCCATGCTGAATTACACGATCCGGCGCCTGCTCTTTGCCATCCCGGTGCTTCTGTTCATTTCTTTCATCATCTTCCTGATCCTCGACCTCGCGCCCTCGGACCCCACCGGCAACCTGCCGCTGACGATCCCGCCCGAGGTGCGCGAGAAGATCCGCCAGAGCCTCGGGCTGGGCGAGCCGATGTACTGGCGCTACCTGATGTGGTGCAAGCAGTTCTTCATCAACGAGCCGCTGAATATCTGGGATCAGTGGATGGGCACCTGTTCCTTCAACTGCGAGGACCGCCTGCGGGTGGTCTCTTATGTGACCCGCTCGCCGGTGGTGGACCTGATCGTGGAGCGCCTGCCGCAGACGCTCTGGGTCGTGGGGATGTCCTATGTGGTGGGGATCCTCATCGCCATCCCGATCGGCGTGATCTCCGCCTACCGGCAATATTCCTGGTTCGACCAGGCTGGCACCTTCGTCTCCATGGTCGGTTTCTCGGTGCCGCCGTTCTTTTCCGGGGTGCTGGTGATCGTGATCTTCTCGGTACAGCTGGGCTGGTTTCCGTCGATCTACGACACCACGCTCAAGGTAGTGGACTGGGATACCTTCGTCCTTCAGCTCAAGCAGATGGTGCTGCCGGTGATGGTGCTGGCGCTGCAGACCACCGCCCAGATCAGCCGCTTCATGCGCGCCTCCATGCTCGACAATCTCAACATGGACTATGTACGCACCGCCCGCGCCAAGGGGATGAAGGAGCGCACCGTGCTGCTCGTGCATGTGCTCAGGAATTCGTTGATCCCGGTGGTGACGGTGATCGCGCTGGGCGTGCCTTCGGTCTTTGGCGGCGCCATCATCACCGAGCAGGTGTTCAAGGTGAACGGGATCGGCCAGCTGCTGATCATCGGCATCCAGGGGGGCGATGCGCCGCTGGTGCAGACGCTGACCTTCATCTTCGCGGTGCTGATCGTGCTGGCCAACCTGATCGCCGACATTCTCTACGGCATACTCGACCCGAGGATCCGCTATGACTGACGCCGCAACAGCCGCAGAAAAGCCCCGCTCGCAATGGGCCGATGTCTGGGCCCAGTTCCGCTCCCATCGCGGCGCGATGATCGGCATGGGCTTCTTCGTCTTCATCTGCCTGCTGGTAATCTTCGGCCCGATGCTCTGGGACATCCCGCCCAACAAGATCGACATCCGCGCCAAGAACCAGGGGCCTTCGCTGGCCCATCCCTTCGGCACCGACCAGCTGGGGCGCGATACCTTCGCCCAGGTGCTGGCAGGCGGGCGGGTTTCGCTGCTGGTGGGGGTGACGGCGATGGCGCTGTCGCTGTTTCTGGGCACCCTGGTCGGCGTGCTCGCGGGCTATTTCAAGCGGCTGGATTCGCCGCTCATGCGCCTTACCGACCTGTTCCTGGCGCTTCCTATCCTGCCGCTGCTGCTGGTCATCATCATGCTGTTTCGCGACCCGCTGCGCGCCGCCTTCGGCCCGGAAAAGGGGATCTTCATCCTCGTGGTCTTCGTCATCGGCATCACCTCCTGGATGCACACGGCGCGGATCGTGCGCGGCGACGTGCTGAGCCTCAAGGAGCAGGAATTCGTCCTCGCCGCGCGCTCGATCGGCACGCCCCCGCACCGGATGATCCTGCGCCACATCCTGCCCAACGTGCTCTCGCCCATCATGGTCTCGGCGACGCTGGGGATCGCCACCGCGATCATCACCGAAAGCGCGATCAGCTTCCTGGGCCTCGGCTTTCCCTCGGACTTCCCCACCTGGGGGCGGCTTCTGTCGGACAGCACCAATTTCATGACCCTGAACCCCGAGCGGGTGATCTGGCCGGGGCTGGCGATCTCGCTCACCGTGCTCAGCGTGAACTATATCGGCGACGGGCTGCGCGACGCGCTCGACCCGCGCATCCGCGGCCGCTGAGCGGCGCAGCGGGGGCCGGGCGGAAGCGGTCGCGGGCGACCGGCGGCGGCAAGCCGGCCCCCGGCACCGGCATCCCGGATCGCCCTCCGGGCCGCCTGCGGATCGGCCATGCGGGGGCGGCCGGGCGCCCGGGTCCGGAAGCCATTGCTCGCAGCGCAAACACAAAATGTAAAAAAGTTTCACATCGCCCCTTGACCTTCCCTGCCGCCCTCCCCAGATCGGTAATGTGAAAACCGTTTACATCTACCCTGACCGGAGACAGCAGACATGAATTCTCTCGCAACCTTGCCCTCCGCCGCCGAATCCTGGCTGGACGAGCGCGGCAAGGGCGCATGGATCGCCGCCATGGTCCTCGGCTTCATCTTCTTCTGGCCCTTGGGCATGGCCCTCCTCGCCTACATGATCTGGAGCAAGCGCCTGTTTTCCCATTGCAGCAGCAGCCAGGAACGGCCCCGCGGCGGACACGCCCCTCGCGGTTTCCGTGCCTCGGGCAACACCGCCTTTGACGCCTACAAGGCCCGGACGCTGGAGCGGCTGGAGCGCGAGCAGAAGGAGTTCGAAGCCTTTCTCGAACGCCTGCGCGCGGCCCGGGACCAGGCGGAGTTCGACGAATTCATGGAAAGCCGCGCCAGGACGGCCAGAGCCGCCGGGGCCGGCGAAGCGCAAGACCGGCACGGCAAGGACGTGGCGCAAGGCGAAGACTGACCCTTCCGCCGGGGCCGCAGCGGGGCCGCGCCGAGGCCGGCGGCATGACGGGAGCGGCGGGGGGAGCGGCAGGCGTACATGCCCGCCACCTGCCATCCCGCTCTCCCCTGCCT
>JALTZY010000006.1 GCA_027045905.1 Paracoccaceae bacterium | reverse complement strand
CATGGCTTCCCAGATCAGGGCGGCATAGGCCTGATCCTCATCGCTGCCAAAAGGCGGCATCGATAGCGCCCCGGCCGTGGTCGCGGCCAAACCCGTGCCAAATGTCAAAGCAGTTGCCAAAAGTATACGTTTCATGGTCTCACCTCATCAGTTTTCATGTCTATACCTTACGCGCACTGACAGATTGTCGCAGTCACATTGCGCACACGCAGCCCACACGTTCGGGTGAGCGGAATGTGTATTTCTGTGACTGGCCCGGCGCTTCAAACTGGCCCAGTGTGG
The DNA here is from genome assembly GCA_027045905.1 of Paracoccaceae bacterium. GTDB lineage: Bacteria > Pseudomonadota > Alphaproteobacteria > Rhodobacterales > Rhodobacteraceae > JAAEUB01. Next base: position 7,405 of record JALTZY010000006.1, on the reverse strand, counting down.
CGGCAATGGAGGTTGCTATGACGCAAAAAAATCCCTTGGTCGTGCTGTCCCTTGTCTTTTCGGGGGTCTTTCCCGCGATTGCGCAGGCAGATGTGGTCTGCGTTGAAAACGGCTCCGAACAGGGCTACTTTTTTGTGGTCGAGGGGCGTGGCGGCACGGAAGAGCGCGTCGCCCAATCCCTTGCGCCCACTGAAACCCTGTGTGTGCCGGGGGCGGCAGGTGGCGTTGTGTCGGTTTTCGTGAACGAAAACGGCATGGAAGGCTGTTCGCGCCTGGTTGGGCCGGGAGAGACCGAAACCTTGCTGGACTATTCCGAATTTGACCGCTGCCGCTGGTCGTCAAACGACGGCTGACATCACCTGCGCCGCCGCCGTCTGTTGCCGCGTCCGCCACCGCCTTCGGCGTTGAAGCTGACATTCGGCAAGGTGACGATGCTGTTCAGGATCGGGAATGTTTCAACCGCATTGGGCAGGGCCGAGGCATTGACGAAATGCTCCTGAAAGCGCGGCTCCACCGCCGTCGCCACCCTTTCGATCCGGCGCACGTTTTCCTCGATCAGGGGGCGGGCGGTGCGGTCGAGCAGGGCGATGCGCGCGCCGGTGCCGGCGGCGTTGCCGGCGGAGGTGACCTTGTGGAGCGGGCAATCGGGAATCATGCCCAGAACCATGGCGTGTTTCGGGCTGATATGGGCGCCGAAGGCCCCGGCCAGCACGATGCGCTCCACCCGCTCGACCCCGCGCTTGTCCATCAGCAGGCGGGCGCCGGCATATAGCGCGGCCTTGGCCATCTGGATTGCGCGGATATCGCCATTGGTGATGGTGATCTCGGTGCCGCCCACGCCCTGCCAGAGGCGGTATGCGTGGGTGCGCCCGTCGCCGATGCAGCGGGGCGAGCCGGTCTGCTCGGCGCTGCCGATCAGGCCCGAGGCGTCCACCAGCCCGGCCATGCGCATTTCGGCGATCGCCTCGATGATGCCCGAGCCGCAGATGCCGGTGACTCCGGTGCCGGCGATGGATTCGGCAAATCCCGCCTCATCGGACCACAGATCGCTGCCGATCACCCTGAAGCGCGGCTCTTTCGTCTCCGGGTCGATCTCGACGCGCTCGATCGCGCCAGGGGCTGCGCGCTGGCCGGCGCTGATCTGCGCGCCCTCGAAGGCCGGGCCGGTGGGCGAGGAGCAGGCCAGCACGCCGTGCCGGTCGCCCAAGAGGATCTCGGCATTGGTGCCCACATCCACTATCAGCACCAGTTCGTCGGAGGTCTCGGGCACCTCGGAGAGCGCGACCCCGGCGGCATCCGCCCCCACATGGCCGGCGATCAGCGGCAGGATATAGGCGCGCGTGCCGGGAGCGAGGGAGAGGCCGAGTTCGCGCGCGGGCAAGGCGAGCGCCGAGGAGGTGGCGAGCGCGAAGGGGGCCTGGCCGAGCTCGTAAGGATCGAGGCCGAGGAACAGGTGGTGCATGACCGGGTTCATCACGAAGACGCAGTCGAGGATGTCGGCGGGGGTGATGGCGGCCTCGCGGGCGATTTCGCCAATGAGCGCGTTCAGCCCCTCGCGCACGGCCCGGGTCATCTCGGCGGCGCCGCCCTCGTTCAGCATCGCGTAGCTGACCCGGCTCATCAGGTCTTCGCCGAAGCGGATCTGAGGGTTCATCCTGCCGGCCGAGGCCACCACCTCGCCGCTCGAAAGGTCGCACAGATGCGCGGCGATGGTGGTGGAGCCGAGGTCCACCGCAAGCCCGTAGGCGGGGCGCTCGTGAAAGCCGGGCCAGAGTGCGGTGATGCGGGCAGGGGCGCCTTCGTGCGGCTGCCAGAGGGCGGCGGTCACGGTCCAGTCGCCAGCGCGCAGGGTCTCTTGCAGGGCAGGCAGCAGGTGGAAATCGAGGCTGATGTCTTCAAGGCCGGTCTGGGCGGTGAGCGCCTCCAGCAGGCGTTCGGCGTCGCCGCCGGGATGGTGCATGTCAGGCCGCGCGACCTCGACACAGGCAAGGCGGATGGTCGGGTCCAGCCGGATCTCGCGGGTCTCGGCGCGCTTGCGCACCACCTGCTTGTGGACCTGGCTTTCGGCCGGCACGTCGATCACCACATCGCTCTGGATCGTGGCCTGACAGCCCAGCCGGCGGCCCGGGGGCAGACCGCGCTTCCGGTCATAGCGCTCTTCGACCGCGTTTTTGGGCGAGAGGGCATCGGCGCCCACATGGATGCCGAATTTTGGGAAATCGCCCAGGCCGGGGCTGACCTGGCATTTGGAGCAGATGCCGCGCCCGCCGCAGACCGAGTCGAGATCGACGCCGAGCTTGCGCGCCGCATCGAGCACGCGGGTGCCGCGGGGGAAGCGGCCGCGCTTGCCCGAGGGGGTGAAGATGACCAGGGGATCGCCGCTCATGGCTGTCGGCCTGTCGCTTGCTCGCGGGCGCTTCCCCCGCGGCACCCGCGTGCTCCGCCGGTTTCAGCACACCACGCGCAGGCCGGCGCGGTTGCAGATCACCACGAACTGCCCGCCGCATTCGATCATGTGAAAGCCGCGCCTTCGCACCTCCTGCACGAATCGCTCGCGGCCGATTTCGCGCTCCACCCATGGCACCGCGCGCCGGATCACGCCGCCCTTTCGCACCGCCTGGGCGGCAAAGACCTGCCGGATCCATCCTTCCGGGTCCTGGCGGATGGGCTCTTTTCGAATCATTTCCCGTCTCATGGCGCAATTTCACCATGAAAGCGGTTAATTCGAGGTAAATTTTCCTCACCCGCGCCCCCTGCGCCTGCGTCCGCCGCGCCCCGAACGCCCGCCCTGGGCCTTGCCGGCGGCGGAATTGAAGGCGATCCATTCCGCCCCGTTCGGGTCGCGATTGGTGAGCAGGTTGGCCGCGCGCACCGCCTCCATCTCGGCCCCCGGGCGCGGCCGGGTCGAGCCCATGCCGAAGAGCGTCACGAAGGCCTCGTCGTCCATCTCCGGCGGCAGCACGATGCCCGCGGCCTCGACCTCGGCGCGCTTCTCGGCGATCTTCTTCTGGCTCACCGGCAGCGCCACCGGGTTCATGATCGCGCTGGTCATGCCGGCGCCGATCGCCATCGGCAGGAAGGCCTTGTTGATCCCGTGGCGATTGGGCAGGCCGAAGGAGATGTTGGAGGCGCCGCAGGTGGTGTTCACCCCGAGCTCCTCGCGCAGCCGGCGCACGAGGGCAAAGACCTGCTCGCCGGCCGTGGCCATGGCGCCGATCGGCATCACCAGCGGGTCCACCACGATATCATGGGCGGGAATGCCGTAATCGGCGGCGCGCTCGACGATCTTTTTCGCCACCGCGAAGCGCACGTCCGGGTCTTCGCTGATGCCGGTATCGTCGTTGGAGATGGCGACCACCGGGACGTTGTATTTCTTCACCAGCGGCAGGATCGCCTCGAGCCGCTCTTCTTCGCCGGTGACCGAGTTCAGAAGCGGGCGCCCCCTGGCCACTTTCAGCCCCTCCTCAAGCGCCGCCGGGACCGAGGAATCGATACATAAAGGAACGTCCACAAGGCCCTGAACAAGCTCGATAATCTTGCGCATCAGGGGGGGCTCGGTCTCGTTCGGGTTGGGGTTCGAATTATAGACCACCCCGGCATTGATATCGAGCACCGCGGCCCCGGCGGCGACCTGGGCCACGGCATCGGCCTCGACGGTGGAGAAGTCGCCCGCCTCGAGCTGGGCGGCGAGCAGCTTGCGCCCGGTCGGGTTGATGCGCTCGCCGATCACGCAGAAGGGCTCGTCAAAGCCGATGGTGACGCTCTTGGTGGCGGATTCGAGGATGGTTCGGGTCATCTGTGGTCCTTGTGCAGATTCATGCGGGTTCGTTTCCGGCTTCGGCGGGGCGAGTGGCGGCGCCGCCATGGGTTTGCGCCCAGCTGGCGGTGGCCTTGATGCCCCCGAGCGGGAAGAGATGGGCTCTTTCGATGGCGAAATCCGGCTGGCGGGCCTTGTGCGCGGCCAGTTCGGCGACCATTTCGGTGGGCTCGTAGGGGGCGAGCAGGCGGGTGACGTCCCTGGCCCGCTTCTGCAGCACCCGAAGCGAGGGGCCGACGCCGCAGGCGATGGCGAACCTGATCAGGGTTTGCAGCTTTGCAGGTCCGGCTATGCCGATATGCACCGGCAGCCGGATACCCTGATCGCCAAGGCTCTCGACCCAGGAGATGATCGGCGCGGCCTCGAAGGCAAACTGGGTGACGATGGTCATTTTCACACCAGTGCTGTCGGCATATTTCTGTTTCCATATAAGGGCTTCTGATGTGTTTTTCATGCTACCGTCCGGATCGATGTCGCGGCTGCCCTCCGGGTGGCCGGCGATGTGGATGCGATTGATACCGGCCTTGTCGAACAGGCCTGTATCCAGAAGTTGCATGGAGTTTGCAAAGTCCCCGTCCGGATTTGCAACACCGCCGGCCAGCACCAGGGCCGCGCGGATATCGGCCTCGGAGCGGTAGCGGTCGATCAAGTCGGCGAGGGTTGCGCGCCCCTCAATGATCCGGGCCGGGAAATGGGGCACGGGCTCGAAGCCCTCGGCCCTCAGCCGCGCGGCGGTGGCGACCATCTCTTCGATCGGCGTGCCGGCGATATGGGCGATATAGACCCGGCTGCCTTCAGGCAGGAGGGCGCGGAAATTTTCGACCTTTGCGGCGGTGCGCGGCATCACCTCGATCGAATAGCCGGCGAGAAAGGCCTCGATCTCGGGGTTTGTCGTCTCTTGCGGGCCGTGCCGGCCCCTGAAATGCAACAGCGCCATGGCTGCCTCCCGGAATGTGGCCGGTGCGGGGTGCTCACCCCTTGTCCCAGCCGTCGTTTGCAATCAGCGCCCGGAGACGGGCGGGGTCGTATTCCGCCTCCAGCCGGGCGGCCTCGGCGGCGGCGATTTCGCCAGCCCCGCCCTCGCGCGTACCGGCGGGGGCACGGCGCCATTCGGCCAGATAGGCATCGCTGCCAGAGGCGCCCACCTTCATCGCCGCCCGGTCGATGGCCTGCTCGAAGCGCTCCGAAAGCGGCTGCTTGGCCGCCCGGCGCCCCTTGCCGACGATTACCTGGGCGGGGATGTCGCGCCAGAAGACGATGGTCACGTCAGGCATGGTGGCTCCTCTCACACTCCTCTCTTACGCGCGCTGCGCGCCGGTCATGGGCAGATTTCGACCTTTGCGCCGGTGCAAACGACTTCCATGCCGATTTACGCACAAAAACGGCGCGGCGCTACCGGCGGGGCGATGAAATCTTTTCAACAAGGAGATGAGCGGGGATTGCCTCCGGCGCCTTTCGGGCCTACCTTGGGGGCAACTCGAAACATGGAGGGCGTCATGGCGCCCAGGCGTCCCGATGGTGCGGGCGCGTTCCCGAACAAGGTTGAGCCACCCGCGCCTGACCACAAGGATCCGGGGCCGCTCTATGCAGCGCTGGATCTCGGCACGAACAGTTGCCGGATGCTGATCGCCCGGCCCGCGGGCGGTCAGTTCTCGGTGGTGGACAGCTTTTCCAAATCGGTGCAGCTCGGCCAGGGGCTGGAAAGCTCGGGCCGCCTCAGCCGCGCCTCGATCAGCCGCACCATCCAGGCCCTGCGCATCTGCAAGCGCAAGCTGCAGCGCCATCGGGTGAAGAACATGCGCCTGGTGGCGACCGAGGCCTGCCGGCGGGCGCTGAACGGGCGGGATTTCATGGGGCTGGTGGCACGCGAGACGGGGCTGGAACTGGAGATCATCAGGCCCGAGGAAGAGGCGCGCCTCGCGGTGATCTCCTGCGCGCCGCTGGTGGGCCGACGCACCGAGCAGCTGCTGGTGGTGGATATCGGCGGCGGCTCGACCGAGCTGGTCTGGATCGACCTGTCGCAGGTGCCGCCCGAGGAGCGGGCGCGCTCGATCATGCGCCTGAGCCTCGGGCGCGACAGCCCCATGGGCGAGGGGCCGCGGGCGCGGGTGGTGGACTGGATCTCGGTGCCGCTCGGGGTGGCGACCCTGCGCGACCAGTTCGCCGATGTGGAGGACGATGCCGGCCGCTTCGCGCTGATGAGCTGCTATTTCGAGGAGCAGCTGGCGGATTTCTCGCCTTACGAAAAGGAACAGGCGCGCGAGGGGTTTCAGATCATCGGCACGTCTGGCACGGTAACTACGGTGGCGGCGACCCATCTGGGGTTGCGCCGTTATGATCGTACCAAGGTGGACGGGCTGGCCATGACCAGCGACGAGATAGATGCGGTGATCCAGGGCTATCTGCGCGCCGGTCCCGAGGGGCGGCGCGCCGATCCGCGCATCGGCCGCGACCGGCAGGCGCTGATCATGTCGGGCTCGGCGATCCTGCAGGCGCTGCTCAGGGTCTGGCCGACGGACCGGCTCTCGGTCGCCGACCGGGGGCTGCGCGAGGGGCTTCTTTATGCGCAGATGTCCAGCGACGGGGTGCTGGGCGAAGGATTCCCGTGATGGCGCGCCGTGGCAAGAACACGTCCGGGCGCGGCCGACGCGAGCTCAGGGTGCGGGTGAAAACGGCGCGCGGGCGCAAGCTTTCCTCGACCCGCTGGCTTGAGCGCCAGCTCAACGATCCCTATGTGCATCGCGCCCGCGAGGAGGGGATGCGCGGGCGCGCGGCCTACAAGATTCTCGAGATCGACGACCGCTTCCGCTTCCTCGTGCCCGGCGCGCGGGTGGTGGATCTGGGCTCGGCGCCCGGCGGCTGGGCCCAGGTGGCGGTCGAGCGGGTGAATGCCCTGGGCGAGAAAAAAGGCAGGCCCGTGGGTCGGGTGCTGGGGGTGGATATCAGGGAGGTCGAGCCGCTGGCCGGCGCCGAGTTTCATGTGCTGGACTTCATGGCCGACGGTGCCGACGAGCAGGTCAAGGCCTGGCTCGGCGGGCGCGCCGATGTGGTGATGAGCGACATGGCGGCGGCCTCCTGCGGCCACAAGCAGACCGACCATTTGCGCATCATGGCGCTGTGCGAGGCGGCGGCCTGGCTCGCCTTCGACGTGCTCGAGGAAGGCGGAACCTTTGTCGCCAAGGTGCTGGCCGGCGGCGCCGAGGGGGAGTTGCAGAAGCTCCTGAAGCAGAAATTCACCAGGGTGGCGCATGTAAAGCCGGCCGCCAGCCGCGCCGACAGCAGCGAGAAATTCGTGGTCGCCACCGGATTTCGCGGCTGAAGGTTGCGGGCCGGGGAGGCTGCCGGGCAAAGCGCTGCATTCGCCGCACTCGGGCGGCCCGGCCGGTCCTGACCTGCGGCCTGCCGGCCACGCCTCCGGGACGGCAGAGCATGGCATGTCGATATTGCCCGAGAACTTTCAGGGATAACGTACAGAATCTTTCGCACATTTGCTTTTGACGGCGGTTCCTTTCAGACTTTCTGAGAGGAGCTGAGAATGGACGAGGACGAGAAGCCCAAAGGGATGGGAGAAGTCATTCAGATCGACGA
>JALTZY010000005.1 GCA_027045905.1 Paracoccaceae bacterium | reverse complement strand
CCCGTTTCCCGCCAAACCACCGCCGAGCTCCCCGGAAAACCCTTGTTTTTTCAAGCCCTCAACTCAAAACTGCTCGCCTCTGCTCAGCTGTGCTCATTACTGTCATACTCATGTCACCTCAGAATCAGGAATCGGCGCTGTAGACCAGTTCCAGCCGGGGCTTGCGTGGCCGCCGGGCCACGGCGGGGCGCGATGCGTCCCGGTGTTCGAGACCACGGGTCACCCGGCGCGCGAGCGGGGCTGCCTGGCCGGGCTCGCCCAGCAGGCGGTTCACCTCGATTTCGCGAATGGCGAACCGCCGGGGCGCCCGGCCGACCCTGCCGCTGGACTGCAGTGCGCCCAGCAGGCGCGTAGGCCGGCCCTGTTCATCGCGCAGCGGGGCGAAGAAGAGGCGGGCTTCCAGCGGCGGGCGGGTGAATCCGGTATCGCCGGCGAGGCTGAGACGCAGACTGGCGGGGGCGGTGAAGGCGGTTTCCATGGCTTCCTGCAACCTGCTGCGGGCCTCGGGCAGGAACAGGGTAGAAAACGGCATCCCGCGCACTTCCATGCCCATCAGTTCGCTCAGATGGCGCCCGGCCACGCGCAGGCGGGCCATGCCGGGGGCGATCTTTTCGAGTACGAAGGCGTATGCGAGCGCATCGGTGATGCCGCGCGGATCGACCTCGGCGCGTGCCGGCATGGGGCGTCCGTTTCGCAACCCTTCCCAATAGGCCTCGACCTGGCCGACAGCGGGAAACCGTGCCTTCCGGCGCAGGGGTTTCAGGGAGATCACCTTGCCGTCCTTGAAATAGTCGATATCCATTCGTCCGCCCTCCGATCGGTCATGTCGGCTCCAGGTGGCGATCCGGGTGGCGGCCCGGGTGGCGACACTGTGGCGAGGTCGGGCCATTGCCGAATTGCCAGGTGTCTGCTAACCGTCCGTCAGCCTCTGGTCGCCAACTTCGCCTCCGGCTCCTGCATCCGGCCTTCCCAGCCCCCGGCTGCGATACAGGCTCCGGCTGCGGTTCAGGCCCCGGCCATCTGGCCGGTGAAAGTTACCGATACCTTAATATGCCACATCTGTCATGAATTTGGTATGAAATCTGAACGAATGGTTAACTGACATGACACTCTCGATGACCGGCTTCGCCTCTCTCAAGGGCCAGCATGGCCCCTGGGGCTGGCAATGGGATCTGCGCGCGGTAAACGGGCGCGGGCTGGATATCCGTCTGCGCCTGCCCGATTGGATCGACGGTCTGGAAATCGCCGTACGAAACGCAATCAAGGCCAAGGTGGCGCGCGGAAACGTGACGTTAAACCTGCGGATCCAAAGAGATGGTGCCCAAGGCCTGAGTCTGGATACCGAAGCCCTGAACACGACACTCGCCAGTATCAAGGAAATAGAGGAGATGGCACTAGGCACTCACGACCTTGAGTTGGCGCCGACCTCTGCTGCTCAGCTCCTGTCCCTCCGCTCACTCGGCGATTCTTCCGGAAGCAGCCAGAATACGAAATCACTAC
>JALTZY010000004.1 GCA_027045905.1 Paracoccaceae bacterium | reverse complement strand
GCCCTGAAAGGTGTCAAACGCAGCTGCAATCACCTTGGGGGCAACGCCCAGCGTGCGTGCCACCGCATAAGCGGCGCAGGCGTTCTGATGGTTGTGCCGCCCCGGCAAGGCCCGCATCTTGCGCAGATCGACCGAACCGACCTGACGCCCCTTGCGCCATTCTGACAAGAACCCCTTGCGCGCGAAAACCTGCCAGCCGGGGCCGGACAGTTTGCGTTCCACCGATACCCGGATCACCCGGTCATCCCCTGGCCCCTCGGACATTTGCCCGGCCAGATAGACGCCTTCTGGCTCGTCCACTCCGATCACGGCCCGGTCCGGCCCGCCTTCGGCAAACAGCCGCCGCTTGGCCGCGAAATAGCCGCCAATACCGCCATGCCGGTCCAGATGATCGGGGCTGAGATTGGTAAACACCGCGATGTCGGGCGTCAGGGCGCGGGCCAGGTCGGTCTGATAGCTCGACAGTTCCAGCACCACAACGCCGCCATCCCTGGCCGGATCAATGTCCAGCACCCCGCGCCCGATATTGCCAGCCAGTTGCACGTCACGCCCGGCATGGGTCAGCACATGGGCAATCAGCGCCGAAGTGGTGGATTTTCCGTTCGAGCCGGTCACCGCCACCACTTTCGGCGTCTTTTCAAACTGGTCCCACTCATAGGTCGCGAACGAGCGGAAAAACAGGCTTATGTCATTGTCCACCGGCACCCCTGCCTTCATCGCGCGGGCAATCAGCTTGTTGGGGGCGGGATATAAATGTGGAATACCGGGGCTGACGATCAGCGCGGCGACATCGTCCCAGGCATTGGCGCGGGTCAGGTCAAACAGGGTCAGACCTCCTGCCTCGGCGGCCGCGCGTGCCTCGGGGCTGTCGTCCCAGCACAGCGCCTCGGCGCCCCCGGCCTGCAACGCATTCGCGGCGGCCAGACCGGACCGGCCCAACCCCAACACCGCGACGCGGGCCCCTTTATATCCTTGCACCGGGATCATATCACCACCCTAGCGGATTTCTGTCGCGAAAGAAGCCCTTTGGCCTATCAGCCTGCCCGCCCTGCTGACACGCCGCGTATGCATGTATTGTGCATAGGTTGTGCATGGGCTGTGCATGGCAATTCCTGCCCTCACCGAATTTTCAAAGTCGCAAGCCCGATCAGCGCCAGGATCAGGGAAATGATCCAGAACCGGATCACGATCTGGGGCTCGGACCAGCCGCGTTTTTCAAAATGGTGATGGATCGGCGCCATCAGGAAAACCCGCTTGCCTGTGCGTTTGAAATACAGCACCTGAATGATCACCGACAGGGTTTCGACCACGAACAGACCGCCGACGATGGCCAGCACGATTTCGTGCTTGATGGCGACGGCAATGGCCCCCAAGGCCCCGCCCAGCGCCAGCGATCCGGTGTCGCCCATGAACACCGCCGCTGGCGGCGCGTTGTACCACAGAAAGCCCAGCCCGCCGCCGATCAGCACCGAGACGAAGACCAGCAGTTCGCCCGTGCCGGGAACGTAG
>JALTZY010000003.1 GCA_027045905.1 Paracoccaceae bacterium | reverse complement strand
GGACTATACGGATGAGGAGTTCGCCGCCGTCCTCGAGCTCAATCTCATGAGCGTGCATCGGCTGTGCGTGGCCGCCTATCCCGCCCTCAAGGCCGCCGGCGCCGGGCGGATCCTGGTGGTAGGATCGATCATGAGCCACCTCGCGGCCCCCTTCAACGCGCCCTACTGCGCTTCCAAGGGCGGCCTGGTGCAGCTGGCGCGCGCCTATGCCACCGCCTGGGCGGCGGATGGCATCCGCGTCAATGCGATCTTGCCGGGATGGATCGACACCGAACTCACCCGCCGGGCCCGCCGCGACGTCCCGGGCCTTCACGACAAGGTCATTGCCCGCACGCCGGTGGGCCGCTGGGGCAGGCCACGGGATCTCGCGGCGGCTACGGTGTTCCTCGCCGGCCCCGGGGCCGACTTCGTCACCGGTGCGGCGATTCCGGTCGATGGCGGCTATCTGATCGCCGCCTGAAGGACGAAAGGCCCGCACCCGATGCCGGGGCGGGCCGGCACAGCGCCAGGTGGCCGCACCTCAGAGCTCGTCGCGCTCCATCTTCTTCTTGAGGAGCTTGCGATAGCGCCGGATGGCCTCGGCCTTCTCGCGCCGGCGCCGCTCCGAGGGCTTCTCGTAGAAACGCCGCATGCGCATCTCACGATAGAGTCCCTCGCGCTGCATCTTCTTCTTGAGGGCACGCAGCGCCTGATCGATGTTGTTGTCGCGGACCTGGACCTCGATAATGGCTTGCTCTCCCGCTGGCGAAACCGGACACAACAAACCACCCCGCCTTCCGCGAGGAAGGCGCAGCGGCAGATAGGACGGATCCGCCACATGCGCAAGATCCATACTTAGCGCACGGCTGCTGTTGGGCCCGAGGTGCCGGCGGTCGGCTGCATGCGACACACCGCTTCCCGTGTGGGGTGCGGCTTGAGCATGCCGAGCGCCTCCAGGGCATCGTGGAGGGGGATGGTCGAGGAGCTGGCCAGCCGCCGGCAGCAACTCCCGGAAAAGCCGTTCACGGCGGCCCGGGACGGCACTCGCCAGGGGCATCGGCCATCCAGAAAGGAAACCGGCTTTACGCGTTTGAAGCAAGGCATGATGGTTTGAATCGACTGAGTGAGGTTTTGATCTCGCCGATTAAGAGTTTCCAAGAAGATATACGACATCAACGACTTTCAAACCGATTTGCCCATGAATGTGCCATGAATGAAGCTTATCACGATCAACCAGAAGTTTGAAGATCCCGCCGGGAAATCGGGCTTCCGGGAGGGAGGTCATGGGGAGCCCGCGGAGTTGGAAACCGGTGCCTTACGGATGCTGGCGACCGGCCACTGTAGGCAGGGATCGACCGCCCACCGGCATGGTCCGCGCATTACGGGCCGAGCGCCGGCGCGACGGCTATGGTCGGTCAAGCGGCCGCCGGCCGACCGTGGCCGGAGGCGGCTCCGCGGGCCATATGGTGCGTTGGCGAAGTGGAGAGCCATCCATGGCCGAGGCCGCGGAAAGGCTGAGGACCGTCGCCGAGTTCCTGCGGTGGGACGACGGCACCGACCGGCGCTATGAACTCGTCCACGGCCGTCCCGTCATGATGGCCCCGCCGGGCCGTCTGCACGGGCTACTGGCCGTCGCGCTCGGTGCGGAACTCCGGGGTCGGCTTCCGGCGCCCTGCAAGGTGCAGGCCGAGGCGGGCATCGTGTTTCCCCACGACGATTTCGACTTCTTCGTGGCCGACCTCGCGGTGAGTTGCGCTCCGCCTGCGGACGAGCCGTGGTGTCCGGAGCCGGTGGTGATCGTCGAGATCCTCTCGGAAGCGACGCGCATGACCGTCCTGGTGGAGAAGCGCCATGTCTATCGCCGGCTGCCCTCGCTGCGACATCTGCTGCTGGTGGAAACCCGCGAGCCGCATATCGAACACTGGCGTCGGATCGACGAGGGCTGGCAGGTGCGCGACCTCGGCCCCGGCGACGTGCTGCAACTGGAGGACCTCGGCGTGACGCTAGAGGTGAATGCCCTCTACCGCGACCTGCCGCTGGCGGAGGGGTCGCGGGACCAAAGTTTCGACGGGACCTGACGCCGCCCGCGGCCGCGCCCGCGCTTTCCCGACGGGTGTAAGGGCGTTCGAGCACGTCCGGCACGCCTGGTCGAGAACGGGCAGAAACGATTGGCAACGACATGATCGCTTCTTGAAACCAGCGGGTGTAGCAGGCTTCGCACGTCTGACAGGCGACAGTCAGGGAGCATCACACCCGAGCGCTTTTCCAGCGCCTCGCAGCCCGCCCGGGCCCGAAAACGCCGGGCCTTGCGCGTTTCGCACGGTCGTGAGCTCGCGCACAGGTGGCGCGCGGGAGCTGGTGATGCTCGGACCGCACAGCGGCTCGTAGTCACAAACTGATCGGCCAGACCGCTCGCCGGTCCGTACCGGGATGCCGACTGCTTCGCATTTAGGAATAATATCCTTCTTCTCAACCGCGGACTTCCCCTCTAAGCATCCGGTTGCATTCGTATAACAAGAGCATGGGTCGGGTGCCGATTATGGTTTCGGGTGGCTATTCCCTCGGTGCGGCGCTTCCCGCTTGGAAGCGGCGCCTGCGGGAGGTGCTGACCCGGGAGATGGTGGCGGATCTCGTCACCGTCGCGGGTGGGTTGGTGGTAACCGCCAGCGGTGTCTTCGCCGGCTGGGTCAATCTCGTCTGGCGGCTGGGCATTGAGGACCGGATGCCGCACGTGTGGGCGGCGGCCACAGTGGCGGGAGTGCTATTCGTGGCGATGCGCCGCTATGCCCGTGCGGGTGAACGGCCGCTTCGCGATGCCCGTGCGCATCTGCTCGCCGACCTCCGGGTGGTATTCGCCCTGCTGGTGCTGTTCCTCGGCGTCGTCTACCTGACGAAGAGCAACGACGCCTTTGCCCGTGGCTGGATCGTGGGCTGGACCGTCCTTGCCATGGGTGCGCTTTTCCTGCTCCGGCTCGCGGTGGCGAAGCTGCTGGTGCCGCGGCTTGCCGATCTGCTGGCCCATCGCGTGATGGTGGCGGGCCCGCCCGCTCAGGTCGCAGCTTTGCGCCGTCAGCTCGAGGAAGGAGCCCCCGAGGGGGTGCGGCTCGTGGGTGCGGCGGCCGTGGAGGATCCCACAGAGGTGGCAGACCGTGTCGCGCGCCAGCTCGAGCGGGAGCCAGCGGATGAGGTGATCCTGGCGGTGCCCATCACTGATGGTGATTCGGTCTACCGTCTGTGCGACGCGCTGGTGGCGGTGCCGGCTGACATTTCGGTGTGGCTTGGTGAAGGGGCGGCGCGCCTTGCCCGGCTCGGCCTGTTCGAGCTCGGCCCCCTTCCGCGCCAGATCCTGCTCCGCCGGCCGATCCGCCACTGGGGCCGGATCGCCAAGGGGGTGATGGACCGGCTCGGCGCCGCCGTGCTGCTGGTTCTCCTCTCTCCCCTATTCCTGCTGATCGCCATCGCCATCAAGCTGGACTCCCCGGGGCCGGTGTTCTTCCGGCAATGGCGCTACGGCTACGGCCGCAAGCCCTTCGTCATGTGGAAGTTCCGCAGCATGTATGCGGAGCGCTGCGACGCAGCGGATGCGGCGATCCGCCAGGCTACCCGCAACGACCCGCGCGTCACGCGCGTCGGTCGCTGGCTGCGTCGCACCAGCCTCGACGAACTGCCGCAGCTGATCAATGTGCTCAGGGGCGAGATGAGCCTCGTGGGTCCGCGTCCGCATGCGACGCGCCATGACGACGAGCTCAGTCGTACGCTGGATCTCTATCTCGCGCGCAACCGCGTGAAGCCGGGCATGACGGGCCTTGCGCAGATCCACGGCTATCGCGGCGAGCTCGACACGCCGGAGAAGCTTGCCGGGCGCGTACATTACGATCTGACCTATGTGCGCGACTGGAGCTTGGCGCTCGACCTCTGGATCCTGGTGGTGACGCCTTGGAAGGGTCTTCGAACCGCGAACGCATACTGACGCAGAGATCTTTGACATGCCCAAAGTTGCATTGATAACGGGGGTCACGGGGCAAGATGGAGCATATCTGGCTGAGTATCTCCTCGAACGTGGCTACGAGGTCCACGGCATCAAGCGCCGTTCTTCAAGTTTCAATACAGAACGTGTAGATCATCTGTATGTGGATCCACATTCTCCGGGCGCGCGTTTCTTCATGCACTACGGTGACATGACCGACGCGACCAACCTGATCCGCATCATTCAGGATGTCCAGCCCGACGAGATCTACAACCTAGCCGCACAGAGCCATGTCAAGGTGAGCTTCGAGACGGCGGAGTACACCGCCAACGCCGACGCACTCGGGACACTGCGCCTTCTGGAGGCGATCCGCATCCTGCGGATGGAGGACCGGGTGCGGTTCTATCAGGCCAGTACTTCGGAACTCTACGGGGATGCTCCGCCCCCGCAGAACGAGGACACACCGTTCCGTCCGCGCTCGCCCTACGCGACCGCCAAGCTTTACGCCTACTGGATCACCCGGAACTATCGCGAAGGTTACGGCCTGTTCGCAGCCAACGGCATCCTCTTCAACCACGAGAGCCCGCTGCGTGGCGAGACCTTCGTCACGCGCAAGGTGACGCGGGCGGTTGCCGCAATCGCGCTCGGTTTGCAGGATCGTCTGTGGATCGGAAATCTCGACGCGCGCCGCGACTGGGGGCATGCGCGGGACTATGTCGAGGGCATGTGGATGATCCTGCAACACGATGAGCCGGACGATTTCGTGCTCGCGACCGGCCAGAGCCATACGGTGCGGGAGTTCGTTGAACGGGCGTTCGTCGAGATTGACCGTCCGATCGAATGGGTCGGCACGGGGCTGGACGAGAAAGGCGTCTGTGCCCGCACGGGCGAGGTGTTGGTGGAGGTCGACCCACGCTATTTCCGGCCGTTGGAGGTACCGCATCTCGAGGGTGACGCGACCAAGGCGCGCACGAAGCTCGGCTGGAAGCCGCGGGTCGGCTTCGAGGAGTTGGTGCGGGAGATGGTGCACGCGGATATCAGGCGGCTGGAGCGGGAGCTGCGCTCCGGCAGGCGCGTCTGCGAGGCGGCGGAATGAATCGGGTGCCGTACGAACTCGCGGGAAAGCGGGTCTTCGTTGCGGGCCATCGCGGCATGGTGGGGCGGGCCATATGCCGGCGGCTCGAACGCGAGCCGGTGGAGCTCCTCACGGTGCCACGCGAGGAGCTGGATCTCACGCGGATGGAGGCGGTCGCCGCGTGGATGCGTCGAATGCAGCCGCAGGTGGTGATCGTGGCGGCTGCCAAGGTTGGCGGCATCCTCGCGAACGCCACGAAGCCGGTGGAGTTTCTGGAGCAAAACCTGCTCATCGAGCTTGCGGTGATCCGCGCGGCATATGAGTCCGGTGTCGAGAAGCTGCTCTTTCTCGGATCGTCCTGCATCTACCCCCGCGACTGTCCGCAGCCGATCCGGGAGGAATACCTCCTGAGCGGCCCCCTGGAGGAGACCAACCGCGCCTACGCACTCGCGAAGATCTGCGGGCTCGAACTGTGTCGCGCCTATCGGCGCCAGTATGGGGCCGACTTCATCGCCTGCATGCCGACGAACCTCTACGGGCCCTTCGACAACTTCGATCTCGAAACCAGCCACGTCCTCCCGGCGCTCATCCGCAAGGCCCACCTCGCGAGACTGGCCGCGGCCGGTGAGCTGGACGCGATCGCTGCGGACGAGGCGCGCTTCGGCCGCATTCCGGACGACGTGCTCGCCGATCTGGGAGTCGAGCGACGAGCGAATGGTCTTCGCCGGACCGGTGCGGAGCCGGTGCTGCGGATCTGGGGAAGCGGTCGTCCGCGTCGTGAATTCCTGCACGTGGACGATCTGGCCGAGGCGTGCGTCCACCTTCTGCGCCACTGGTCGGACGAACTCGCGCCGAACGTGGGAACAGGCGAGGACATCACCATCGCCGATCTCGCCCGGCTCGTGTGTGAGGTCGTCGGGTTCGAGGGGCGCATCGTCCACGATCCCTCGCGCCCCGACGGCACACCGCGCAAGCTCCTCGACGTGTCGCGCATCGCCGAAACCGGGTGGCACCCGCACATTTCGCTCGAGGAGGGGCTCCGGCGGACTCTTGCATGGTACCGGAGCGAGATCGAGCGGACCGCTTTGGTGATGGCTGAGGGATGAGTGTCGGAGTTCCCCCACGACAGCGCTTCCACGTGCTGGGTGTACCGGTCGACGCGCTCGACCTGGACACCGCCGTGCGGCGTATTGAGACGATGGTCGCCGAGCACATCCCGGACAGGCCCGCCGCGTACATCTGCGTGCGCGACGTGAACGGTGTCGTGGAATGCCAGCGCGATCCGGAGCTGCTGGAGATCCATCGTCGTGCAGGCATGGTAACGCCGGACGGCATGCCGTTGGTATGGCTCGGCCGCCGGACCGGGTTTCGGCACATGACGCGGGTGTGTGGGAGGGACCTCATGAGCGAGGTCTGCCGCGTCTCCGTGACACGCGGCTGGCGGCACTTTCTCTACGGGGGCGAACCAGGCGTGGCTGAGCTGCTTGCCGATCGCCTGTGCCAACGCTATCCGGGGATCCGGATCGTGGGGACTTGGTGCCCGCCCTTCCGGCCGCTCACGGAAAGGGAGAAGGAGCAGGTGGCGGTGTTCATCCATGGGGCCCGGCCCGACATCGTCTGGGTCGGGCTGAGTACGCCCAAGCAGGAGCGCTGGATGGCGGAGATGGCTCCGCGCCTGCGGGTGCCGGTGCTAGTAGGCGTGGGTGCGGCCTTCGACTTTCTCTCCGGCCGCAAGCCTGAGGCCCCGCGCTGGATGCAGCAAAGCGGCCTCGAGTGGCTCTTCCGCCTCGCCACCGAGCCCCGGCGCTTGTGGCGGCGATATCTGATCAACAACACCGCCTTTCTGTGGGCGCTGGCGCGGCGAGGGCGTACGGGGCGGGAGTGCAATACGCTATGAGCTCACCGGAGCCAAAGGTGCCGTCCCCGACTGCGGCTCGGCTGCCGTGCGAAGTCCTGTGATTTCTGAAAGAAACCATGTTTCTCGCGACTGCCCACCAAAGGTTACAGGCACTTGCGGGCCGCGTATCACGCGATACACGCACGGCCGCAGTTTGCGAGCAGATTATTATAAGTGCAACACATGTGCTCCTTCAGCTCCTAGCAGCGCGAGCCACCGATCCTGCCTTGTTTGGCGCCTTCGCAATTCTATCATCATTTAATGCAATCCTCCTGTCAATCGCGCAAAGCTTTCTTGTGGCTCCACTCCTTGTCTTCCTCCCTTCAAAAACCACGTGCTCTGCACGTCACTACGCTGTCTTCGCGCTGTGCGGCGCCGCAGTGATGGGACTCGCGGGCGCGGCTGCCATGTGGGTCACCTTCTACGTTGCTCGCCTGAACGGATCGCATAATATCGAAAGCGCTGCTGTAGCATTGATGGCATGGGCGCTCGTTATGCCACCATTTTACACAGCTCGAGCGCTTCTATATGCTCGCGGGGACAAAAAACGAGCAGTCCGGGGTGCCATAGCTCACCCAGCACTCTTCCTTATCGCCCTTGCCATTTTCAGTGGCGGCTACCCAATTTCACTCATCACAATAATGACCGCTGGAGCCCTCGCCGCAGCCGGGACCTTCTTCTACTGGATCACGCCAGATCTCCTAGCTTGGTTTCCTCCAACGTGCGACCAACTACGTGAGAAAGCGCAAGGTTTCTTCCGCGATGAGGTGCCGCGATTTGTCAACTATGGGAAGTGGATTTTTCTCAATTCACTCGCAGAATCCGGGTTCCAGACGACCTTCTATGCACTCGTCTCCGGTGCCGCGGGACTTGGTGCGGCTGGCGTGCTTCGTGCCAGTCAACTTTTGAACATACCGATCCTCCAGTTTCTGAGTGCTACAGATCGCGCAGTTCTACCCAAGATCGCTTCTGCCATCACGGCAACCCAGCCCGGGGCTTGGGCACTCTATCGTCAGCACGTTCGCGTGTCGCTCGCATTTGCAACCTTATACACGATCTCTCTCTTTCTCTTCACCGAACAAGTTGTTCGCTACGCCATAGACGACATCTACGCCCACGACTTGACAGTGTTTCGCATCGGTCTAATAGCCGGTTTGCTGAGCGCAACACAGGCGTTGGCAGGGACGTGGCTTCGTGCAATCGGAGAGCCGAAGAAGGTGTTTCTTTGGAACCTGTCAACGCAACTATGCGTCGTAGGAGCGGTGGGCTTCGTTGCTCGGCAGGAGGGGGCAGTCGGTGCAGCAGCCCTGCGTCTGGCAGGTGCCTTGGTTGCCGCGGGAGGATTGACAGCTGCGGCCCTAGCGAGCAGACGCGCACTGGGAAGTGAGGCTAAGTCATGCCGCGACCGATCGTGATTGATATTACCATCTCCGATACAAATGTCGGCAACCGAGTAATCATGGAAGGAGCTATACAGGCGATCAAGCACATATGGCCCGAGACCTCTCTAGTGCGGATTCCCTTTCGCGATGTGCTATCCAGAACCACGAGAAACCTGGTAAGAGGTGCTGATATCGCTCTGCTGTGCGGCGGAAATGTTCTGACTACGCGGCCGTGGTTGTGTCGGCCATGGCCCGGATCGTGGTGTGACACCGCGAGTCTGCGCGGCAAGGTCGTCACACTGGGAGTATCCTTCGTAAGATGGCGTGCTCTGGCACGGCTGTGTGACGACATGGGATGGTTGGCTCGTATACTGTACGGAAGCGTACTCAGTCCCGCCTACTTCCACTCGGTCAGAAGCGCGCACGCCGCGACAGTGCTCACCAGAAACGGCTGGAACGCGCTTGTAACAGGATGCCCAAGTATGTGGGCTCTACATGAAACACATGTAAGGGCTATTCGGACAGAAAAAGGCAACCGAGCGCTGTGTACGTTGACCTTTTATGCGGCGAACCTTGAGAGGGATGCGGCGTTGCTGCGCGCGTTGAAGTCCGAGTATGATGTGGTGTATTTTTGGCCGCAGCAGCCCCAGGACTTAGTATACTTCTCAGGGCTTCCTAGTGAGTGCCGGAACGGCGTTCAGGTGCTTCGAGAAGGCTTGGAGGAATTCGACAGCTTTCTGGAGACCCACTGCGACGCAGACTACGTGGGGACGCGGCTGCACGCGGGGATCCGGGCCCTCCAGAGACGCCGGAGAGCGGTGATCATAGCGGTCGACGAGCGGGCGCGAGAAATGGCGAGCTTTGGCCTTCCTGTCGTTGAGGTGGAGAGTTATCGCGATATGGTCCAGGCTTTGCGGCGGCCAATGATCGTGGAAACTGGACGACGGCTTCCATGGCGGAATATCGAGTTATGGAAAAACCAGTTTATAGCATGACGGCCTGTTGCGGGGTTAAACTAGAGTAACGAGATCATCAAGCGGGCGCAAACCAGGTGGAGAACGCGGCAGGGTTTATCGATCAGAATTCCGAGAGGAAGGCGCTGGAAAGTGAATGTTGCACAGGGCGCGATCAAGGCTGGATTGGTACGTGGGTGTGGCCGCGACAGCAAGGGGAGTTGATGTGGACGTCTCTCCTGGGCAGTCGCACCGTGTGCCTAAGCTGCGACGATGGGACGCACAACGTGAAATGGACCCTCGGGCGCTGCGGAGAGGGCGCTGACTTCCGAGAACAGTTATGGTCTCCGTGGTGGCGCAGGTGAGGATTGTGCTCGCTGCGCCAGCGCTGCTTGGACCGGAAATGCAAGCGTGTCTCCCGCGATAACGTTGCGTATAGCAGGTGTGTGCATCGTGAGGTAATTGGCAGCAATCCGGAACGCAGGGAACAAGGCGCCGTTGCCATGAGCGCGTACGAGTTTCGGCACTCCTTGGTATCCGTAGCCCGCAAAGTGCATTGGCATGTTCGACAACGCTACTGGCCGCATTGGCCAATGATCATCCGAGACCGTCGGCGTGGTCTGCGCATGGCGCTTCCGCCCACCGGAAACGCAGCAGTGACGTACTACCGCTGGCCGTTTGGGTCAGCGATGGGCGCCGCCATCGAGCACATCGTCACAGCGGGAGACGTCGTTATCGACGTAGGGGCAAATATTGGAGAATTCACGCTGCTTGCAGCATCACGGGCCGGCCCCGAGGGACGTGTGTACGCGCTTGAGCCGGCGAAAGACAATGTCGGACATCTATGTCGTAATGTTCGTATCAACGGCTTCCGCAATGTGACGATCTTGCGCGTCGCCGCTATGGAGTGCAGAAGAACTGTAGCAATTGAAACGGACAGGAGGAGCGGCGGTGCACGGGTTACAAGCACCGCGGACGGCGGCGAGGTGGTCGAGGCGACGACGCTCGATGATCTCATTGCGCAGGTGAACACCGAACGGATAAAGCTCGCCAAGATTGACGCTGCAGGAGCCGAACTTCTGGTTTTGCAGGGCGGCCAGCGATCATTAGCGGCAGGGAAGGTGGGATACGTTGTCGTTAAACTTTATCAACCGCGGATAACGATAGAGCGATTCGGCTATCATACCCGCGAAACCGTGCACATGCTCGCTCAGCTCGGGTACCAGACGCAGCTGCTATCACCGGAGGTGTCCTCGGAAGACGATGCGGTCGCGGAGTGGCTAAGGAGAGCCGAAAGAAAGGAGGCTGAATATGGCGCAGTAGTTCTCGCATATCGGGAGGCGAGTGAGGTGGTGCGGACCTTGCGGTGGTGACGGCAAGAGCGGGCATGGGGCCAGCGATGGAGAGGGCGGAAGAGGGGAGGCCCATGGGAGGGAGTCTGAAAGGTGAGCGGAAGCCGGAGGACCCTTGGCGAAAAAGGGGAGGGCTTGGAGATCAGTGCATGCGCTGCGATCGTGTCGCGGAGCAAGAGCGTCAGTACGTCATGAGTTGGTTGTTTAGACGGTTGAAGTGGGAACTGATGTGGAGAGTTCCCGCAACTAGACGAAGACGGTACGTCCGACTGGAAGATGGGACCCGTATCGAGGCAGTCTACTCAAGCGCCTGTTTAGGTATTCTCTTGAATGGTGGAGCTTCCGACTGGGACGCGTGGTTGGCAGTTCGGCAACACGTGCGACCCGGGATGATCGTAATCGACGCGGGCGCGCACGTAGGCGAGTATACAGTGCGCTTCAGCAAGGCTGTGGGCGCGGCGGGCAGCGTGCATGCATTCGAGCCGGACCCGCGAGTCTATCCGGTCCTCACCCGAAACGTAGCGAAGTGCTCTCTTGGCAACGTCGTAGCGAACAACCTCGCAATCGGTGGGACAGAGGGAGTACAGGGGTTCGTACTCGGCAAAGATCCGACAGGATCGGGGCTCGGCCGGAGCGAAGGTACTGTTGCGACGGGAAAGCTCGATGTGAGGGTGACGACGATAGACGCGTATGTCCGCAGCCAGAAGATCGCCAGGGTCGATTTGGTGAAGTTGGACATCGAAGGCGCTGAAGTTGAAGCGCTTAACGGTGCGCGACGCGTGCTCGAGGAGATGCGCCCCAAATGTATCTTCGTGGAATGCCACGGGAGCTATGACGAGGTCGTCGATATCCTTAAGGACTGTCGGTATGTACCGGTATCACCCCCGAGTTATCGTCGCTACACGCACGTATTAGCTGTTCCGGAGGAGCGCGCCTATGATTGAGCAAAGGATCAAGGCAAACATCAAGTACGTTGGCAGCAGACTTGCCGGACGTCTGTGTGTGCTTCGGGAGCAGCGGTCTGTCATATTGTGTTACCACTCCGTTCACCCGCGCAAAAGGTACGCTTCGGCGACTCCCGAGCTGTTCCGTGAGCATTTGCAATGGCTATGCTGCAACACGCAGGTGGTGCCGTTGTCGCAGATTCGTGCAGGCTCCGGGGGGGCGGGGGAAGGGCGAGGGCTGCGTGTGGCGATCACGTTCGATGACGGATACGATGACAACTATGAATGTGCAGTCCCCATCCTGAAGGAGTTTGGTTTTACTGCAACCGTGTTCGTGACGGCAGGCTTTGTAGCCCGGGACCAGGACGTCATGGAACGGATGGCAGCGTTGCGGCAGTGCCCCATCGAAGATGTGCAACCGCTGACAATTCGGCAACTGGGCGAGATGGTGAGGGAGGGGATCGAGATAGGTGCCCACACGTGGTCTCATCCGAATTTGCTTCGCTTGACGGAGGCCCAACAGAGAGCGGAATTGGAACGGTCGAAACGAGTGCTCGAAGATTGGCTTGGCCGAGAGGTCGTCAGTTTGGCATATCCATTCGGGAAGAAGGGACGCCATTTTGATGTGAAGACGGAAAGGATCGCGCGCGAGGCGGGATATGAGAGGGCCGTCGCAGTGTGCTTCCGCGGAGTGCAGGAGGGGGACTCACGGTTTGCGCTTCCACGGTTCTTCGTGACGAGGGATCCGGTCGAGGTATTGGCCGAGAAGGTTCGGGGGATCTGGGACTGGCTCGGGCGATGGCAGGAGTCAGCTCCGAGCTGGCTCGCACGGATCGTTTCGCCAGCCGATTTTCGGGTGTAGGATGCGCGTCCTCCACTGGTATGGCAATTTTCTTGGCGGAGGTGGCGTGGCGAACAGCGTCCGCCGGCTCGCGGAGGCGCAGGCACGGGCGGGAGCGTATGTCGGGATAGCCACGGCGGAGTCCGAGGCGCCTACGCTGTATGGGCCGGTGACACCTTCGCAAGGCGTAGAGCTGTTGACCTGGAGGCCGAGGTGGAAGGTTGGAACGGGACAGTTTCGGGTCCGGGTACCTGACGCGGATGTCGCGTGGACGATCACGCGGTTCGCGCCGGATATCGTCCATGTGCATGGAGAGTACAACGCGGAAAACCTGTTTGTACCCGTAATCTGCAAGGTTCCGCTCGTATTGAGCTTTCACGGTGCGACCCACCCTGTGGTTCTCAGGAAGGGGAAGAGGCTGGCCAAGCGTGCATACATACGGGTGGCCAAGCGTTTGCTTTATGACAGAGTATCGAGATTTCATGCGCTGTCCCCATCAGAAAGAGAAGACATCGAGCATCTGGTCCCACAAGCTCGCATCTATACGATACCTCAAGGACCAAACTTTGAATTGTCGGACGATCATTTCAAAATGAAAGAGTTGGATGCGGCGACTAAGGAAGGGGAAATCACGTTCATATTTATCGGTAGGCTCGACGTTTATACAAAAGGGCTCGATCTTCTCGTAAGGGCATTTTCTGTAGTGTGTAAAACTTTTTCCCCAAGCCGAAGTCGCCTTGTGCTGGTCGGACCCGACTGGAAAGGAGGCGCCGAGCGAATCCGGTCTCTTGCTACTCGGTTGGGCTGTGTTGAACAGGTCGATCTGGTCGGGGTCAGAACGGGGGTGGACCTACGAGATACCATCGAGCAGGCAGATGTGTATGTACATGTGTCACGGCATGAGGGATTCCCGCTGGCGCTCACCGAAGCCCTCGTACTCGGGAAGCCGGCGATTGTCAGCGGGGCGGTCGGCACAACGTCTTGGCCGGAGGTGCGGGCGGCGCCGTACGTGCGGGTGGTCGAGCCGGAAATCCGCAGTGTGACAGCAGCGTTGGTCGAGTTCGGGCGTCGCAGGAGTGAGCTCGCGGAGGTCGCGTGTCGGCACTGCCGCGTCCTGCGCGAGTTCTTCTGCTGGGATCGTGTAGCCAAGGAGCACCTTGCAGAGTATGAGCGAATTCGCGAAGAGTCTCGTTCTGGCGAGTGACGGGCTGTGCGTTTTACACGGGTGGCACGACCTGGCGGAGCGTCGGTTTGGCGACATCGACGTTGTCGGGAACCACGTGTGCTGTATGGGGCACCTCCGGAGGCTAGTGAACGACGACGGCTGCAGGTTGGTGCAATGCCTCGTGCACGAGGCGACATGCTTTTATTTTGTCTTGTGGGGAAAGAGCGGGGCGACGTACGAAATGCGCGCACTCGATGTGGCTCTGGACTACCGCCGCGACGGGCGTGTCTGGCTAACGGCGGAGGAGATGCTGGAAGGCGCGCGCGAGTGGAATGGGATCCAGGTCGCCGCGCCACGTGTCGAGTTCGAATACCTGCTCCTCAAGAAGATCCTCAAGGAGGAACTGCCCACGCGGACCGCCATCCGCATGGCGGAGCTAGCTCGGGAACTGGGGGAGGAGGCGGAGCGGATTGCCGAACGCTGGCTGGGAGCGCGCGAGGCGCGTCATAACGTGCTTGCACTTCGCGAGGGGCGGTGGCAGCCGAGCCGGGGAGAGCTTGCCCGCCTCAAACGGGTTCTCAAGCGGCGACGGTTCGCCGAAGATCCGCTGAACCCGCTGCGGTACTGGACTTCCGAAATCCCACGGGTGTTCCGACGGTTGCGTGAGCCCACCGGCCTGGTCGTGGCCGTTCTCGGGCCGGACGGGTCGGGGAAGACGAGCGTCCGAGACGCCGTGGAGCCGCGACTTGCTCCGGCGTTCCGCCGCACTGGACGGGAGCATTTCCTTCCATGGCGGCTCCGCTCCCGTCGGGATACGGGTCCCGTCACCGATCCACACGGTGCGGCACCGCGTGGAGCAATGTCCTCGACATTGAAGCTGGCCTATTACCTCGCCGAAGCATGGCTGGGATACGCGTTGCGGGTCTGGCCCGCGAAGGTGCGGACGACACTCGTCCTTTTCGACCGGTACTACCACGACCTGCTTGTGGATCCACGCCGCTACCGCTACGGCGGGCCACTGTGGCTCGCGCGGCTCGTCGGAAGACTCATCCCGAAGCCGGACATCTTCATCCTCTTGGACCTTCCCGCGGAGGTGGCACATGCGCGCAAGCCGGAGGTGGAGCTGGAGGAGGCGCGAAGGCTGCGGCAGCGGTATCTCGAACTCGCCCGGGAGCTGGGCGCGCACGTGGTTGACGCGTCGCGACCCCTGGACGAGGTGGTGCGGGAGGTCGAAGAGATCGTCCTGACATATATGGAGCGTCGTACACGAGCTCGTCTGACGCGGCTTTTCCCGGATCTCAGGCGGAGCGACGGGTGAACCCGGCGATCTTCTTCCACCCCGACCAGCGGCTCGTGGCTCTCCCGGGGATCGGCCCGGTGCGGATGCTGTTGGATGTCCGATACGCGTGGTCGGCGGCACGTTGGTATCCGGCGCAGCGCTTCCTAGCCCGGGCCGTGTGCACCGCGGCGCGGCTGGCAGCTCTGTTGCGACGGGGCGTCATGCGCGAACGACTGTGCGCGGAGGACATGCCCGAGTGGGCGAGGGAATTGGCACCGTTGAGACCTGCGGCGGTACTGGTCGGGACCCCCGGGCCGGCACAGAAACTGACAGTCCGCTTTGATACGCCCGAAGGGCAGCCCGCACTTTTCGCGAAGATCGCGTATAAGCCGGCCGCGCGCAGACGCCTGGAGAACGAAGTAGAGGTCCTGCGAGCACTGCCACGCGGCTTTGCGCCAGTGCCCGTTGCCCATCACCGGTTCGACGACCATGACGTGCTGATCATAGAGGCCGTCGAGGGGCGCGCGCTGCGAGATACGCGTCGGGATGGCGAGAAGGCGCGCCGGTATCTGGAGGCGCTCGCGGCGACCTCGGCCCGGCCCGCGGAGGGCGTACACCCGTGGCTCGTGCGTGCTTGGCATGAGCTCCCTGAGCTCCGGCCCCACGTCGAGCGGCTTGCGGCGCGGAAGTGGCCGGTGGTTCCGGTGCACGGCGACTTCGCTCCGTGGAATCTTCTTGCAGGCAGGGAGCGGGTTGTAGCCATTGACTGGGAGTACGGCACCGTGGACGGCCTGCCCGGAATCGATGCCGCAGCTTGGCGACTTAAACCGGATAGCCTAATAC
This sequence comes from Paracoccaceae bacterium, assembly GCA_027045905.1. Lineage (GTDB taxonomy): Bacteria > Pseudomonadota > Alphaproteobacteria > Rhodobacterales > Rhodobacteraceae > JAAEUB01. The sequence goes on along the minus strand of JALTZY010000003.1, from coordinate 14,017 downwards.
AAGGCAAGTCTCCAAGACGCGCAAGACTGCATGCGACGAAATGGGTCAAAAACTGCTTGGGGGTCAGCTGTCTGGTTGCGGAGGATCTGGTTCGCGTTGCCGCAGGAATCATGCGAAGCGAGCTTCTTTTGAATGGTCGACTGCCGAACGATCCTGTGCTATATTGGCAAGAACAGGTGGCCTTCGGATGACCCGTCGTCTGAAAATCCTGATCTCGGCCTACGCGTGCGAGCCCGGCAAGGGCTCGGAGCCTGGCGTAGGCTGGAACTTCGCCGTGCACATGGCGCGTCACCACGACATCTGGGTGTTGACCCGCGCGAACAACCGTCCGGTGATCGAGCCCGAACTGGCGCGCCGCCCCATCCCAAGCCTGCACTTCGTCTATTACGACCTTCCCCGGTGGGCCCGTTTCTGGAAGCGTGGCCAGCGCGGTGTGCAGCTCTACTATTACCTATGGCAGCTGGGCGCATTGGGCGTGGCGCGGCGACTGCATGCGGAGGTCGGCTTCGATCTTGTCCATCACGTGACCTTCGTGTGCTACTGGAAGCCGACCTTTCTGCCGTGGTTGGGGATCCCGTACGTTCTGGGACCTCTCGGAGGTGGCGAATCGGCTCCGAAGGCCTTCTGGCCAAGCCTGGGCCTTCGCGGCATAGTCTACGAGGCTGTGCGGGAGACTGCCCGGTGGCTTGGGGAGCGAGATCCTCTGGTGCGTAGGTCCGTGCGCGAGGCTCTCGTGGTGCTGGCCACGACACCGGAGACCGCAGCCCGCGCCGAGCAACTCGGCGCTGGCATGGTGAAGTGTGTCAGCCAAGTGGCACTCCCGAAGGAAGAGTTGACGGTCTTGGCGGCGCTACCCGATCCTCCGCCGTCGCCAACTCGCTTTCTCGGCCTTGGGCGGCTCCTCGGCTGGAAGGGCCAGCATCTTGGACTCGAGGCGTTCGCCCGCGCGAAGCTCGAGGACGCTGAGTACTGGATTGTCGGCGATGGCCCCGAGCGGCGGAGACTTGAGCGGCTCGTCCGGCACCTCGGCGTGGGTGATCGGGTCCGTTTCTTCGCGCAAGTGCCTCGTGAGCAGGTCCTCGAACTCCTCAGCGAGGTCCACGCTCTGGTCCATCCCAGCCTGCACGACTCGGGCGGTTGGGTGTGTCTCGAGGCCATGGCCGCCGGCCGGCCGGTCATCTGTCTCGATCTCGGCGGACCGGCGATGCAGGTGACGGAAGAGACCGGCTTCAGGGTGGCGGCCACATCGCCCGCCGTGGCGATCACCGGGCTCGCCAACGCCATGCGGGCACTAGCGACGGATCTGGCGCTCCGCTCGCGGATGGGCGCGGCGGCGAGAGAGCGTGCCCGTGCCTTTGCTTGGGCACAACGGGTTCGCCAGGTGGCCGATTGGTACAATGTTGTAGCAGATATAGTAGGCTGCCATCACGATCGAAGTAGGCCGACAAAAGGGACAGCCCTAGCAAAGCATGATCGGTGCGGCGTGGAACCACTCGCATAGGAAGGCTGCTAGTGCTGCGAAACATTCCGTTCACTGCACTCGCAAGTCATAGTCGCCCTAAAGTACGCCGGCCAAAATGGTCGTTGCACAATGCGCGGATCAGGTACTCACCGTCTCCGCTTCTTTTGGACACTCGCGGACGCGGACGCAGACTTCCGGCTCAGGGCGGGTTAGAAGATACGTTGCCAGTGCTTATCGTGGTTTCTCTTGATCTTGCTGCCGTACAGTGGTCCTTCTCTACGAGCACGATCGTATCTACTGCAGCAGTATCAGGTGGACATCTGGTTCGCCTCGCATTGTTAGGGATTGCAATTGCCCTTTCATTTCTTTCCATTCTGTATTATAACTTACCCGCTTCTCTTCCGTTTGCTATGTGGTGTCTAATTGCGATATCTTCTCTAAATTTCGCGTCCGCTCTTTGGTCTGTTTATGGAGCGGTAACGCTCTTTAAATCGTTGGAGTTCGCGGTATCGCTCATCGCGGCTCTTGCGCTCCTAAGCTTTGCACGACGACAGGGGGCACATCGTGTCGCCATGCGAATCTTGGATACCTATTACATTATTATCTTTGCCAAGAACTTGGTTGTTTGGCTGAACGTTATTCTAGGTGTCGCTAAGCTCAACTACTCCTATCCGTTCCTGCCGTTTACCATAGCTCAGGTATACTATCCTCCTACGTCCGCAAATGGCGTGGGGGACCTCGGTGCGACCCTGTTGGCACTGTCCGTGGCGCGTCGGGTTCTGCTTGCAGACCGAGCTCTTGTAGTCAAATTCGGTATGATTCTAGGAGTGCTATCGTTGGCATTTGGGTATTCGCGCTCGCCCATGCTTGTCGGGGCTTTAGCGATACTCGTCCTGGCGGGTTCGCGAGTGGGGCTTAACACTCCTGCCTTCGTAGGTGCTGCCGTAGCAGGCGTCGGGATACCAATCGCTTTGGCGTTAGGCCTGGTTCCGGTGGAGACGCTAGCGGAAACGCGACTAGGCGCGATGCTGGCGCGCGGGCAAAGTGTCGGCTTGCTGAGCAACCTGAGCGGCCGAGTCGATTGGTGGCACGCCGCCGTGACGATCCTGGAAGGCGAGCCTCTGAGAGCATGGTTCGGTTACGGCGCCTATGCAGGATCTCGATTTGTGCTCGGTGAGGTCATCGAGAGTGCGGCGTCGAGCATCCACAACGCCTATTTCGAGGCATGGCTTGGGATCGGCTGGCTTGGGGCAGGTCTCCTCGTGCTGGCGAGCGGCTGGTGCGTTGTAAAAGGCATGCGCGCGGGGCATGCATGGAGCGGGCTGAGCGGCCAGTCGAGGTTTATCATTTTCTGTTTTCAGATGTTTACCGTGTTGTTAATCGTGCGATCGATCTTCAGCGTGGCAGGATACTGGCCGCCTACCTTGATATGGGGCTTACTATTTGTGATGGCTGCCCATATACAGAAGGTCAACCCATCGCATGCACGTGCTCGGCGGAAGGAGTCCTTTGCGAAGTCGTCAAGCAGGCCGTAGAGGACAACTGCGAGCTCTGGCATTTCCCTCGGGGAAGCACCATGGATCCCGCGGGCTTGGCATTGAGGTGCTTCCACGCATGCGAGGGGCAATGGTTCGGTGCAGTCGGGCGGGCGCGGCATCGCGGAGTTCGTGGCAGCGCTCAAACCTAGAACGCTACGCGTGCGCGGGCATGGGGCAGAGACCGTCGTGTCGCGTAGTGACGGGCCGGAGCTGGTGCCCACTTGGCCGCAGGGGGTCGACCGGGGACCGCCGACGGCGAAAACGCGTCTGTGCCGGCGCGAGCACCGGGAGATCGACGAGAGAAGTGATCCACGTAGCGACGGAGAGGTCAATGGATCGAGGCAATATGAGGCGAGAAGCGTACAACGTCGCTGTTTGGCCCGCTCCGTAGAAGGCCGTCGCAAAGGTCTACAAGGGCCCGCAGGAAGCAAGGGAGACGCACTGCGGAATTCAGGCTGCGGAGGCAACACGACGCTCGGGTGTACCTTTGCTGGAAGTAGCTCGGACCACAGACGACAATGTGCGGGCTTGCGGGCTTGAGGAAGCATGGGAGGGTGTGCCGTGCGTGAGCGAGTGATCTTCATTACCGGCTACGCCCGAAGCGGTTCCACCGTTCTTGGCGACCTGTTAGCTCGTAAGCTTGGTGGCATCCACGTCGGCGAAGTCTTTTACCTTCCGGACCGTGGCGCAAGAGACCAGTGGCTGTGCAGCTGTGGGCAATACCCTAGGAGCTGTCAGATATGGCGCAAAGTTCTAGACGATTTACCGCTCGGCTTGGATGACGTAGACGAATGGTTGAGAGACCGGGCCGCGTGTCGTACGCGGTATCTCCTGTGGGGCCTACCAGCTCCTTCGAGGAGGTTTGTGCGCCGACTGCGGCGTCTTTACAGCCTTCTCCACGAACATGGGGGGTGTCGCCCGATCGTGGATTCGTCAAAGTACCCGGCCTATGGTTATGTACTGGCGTCGCAGGTGTTCCCGGGTAGGGTGCACGTTTTGCATCTCATACGCGACCTGCCTCAAGTGGCATTGTCTCAGAAATATCGCGTCAAGACTATCCCTACGGCTCAGGGAGAGATCCTCATGGAGCGTGCCGGAGTTTTGCGAACAAGTTTGCATTGGTCTGTCCTCAATTACTGTGCAGCGAAACTGACTCGAGTCGCGGCTACATATACGTTGCTGCGGTACGAGGAATTTGTCCAAGAGCCCGAACAGTGCCTCAAGTCGATCTGCGCGCGGGTGGGCGGGAGCGGCGGGAAGGAAGGACTATCGCACGTGTTCTCGGGGAACCCCGGACGGCTCGAAGCGGCGGGTGTCGTTCTGCAAGGCCAGGACAAAAGTAGGTTGGGGTTCTGGGAAAAAAGGGTGGCGAATCTCGTGTGCAAGACTACGTTGCGAGCGCTGGGACAGAGCATGGGATCCCGCACGCCGTGCGCGCGGTAGGCGTTTTGGGGCGTAGCGCCGGATGAGGAGGGGTGAAGCTGAAGGTTGTGGAGCCAATCGCACATGTGCCCGCGCGAGAGCGACGGCCGTAGCGCTGGGAAGAGGCGTAGACGCGGCCATCGTGTCTCTGCTACACGAAGGAGAGTGTGCGATTTGCAACTGTCGGCCGGGGTTGCGGTCGGTAGCGGTGGTAAGGTCGCGAGCAACGGAGCCTCTAGGTATCGCTTTGCGCAGGGGCGGGGTGTCAAACATGCGTTCAAACCCGATTCGCCAACCGCGTGCGACGCGCGTAACCGCCGTGCAGAAGGAAGATTGCGGGAATCAAGCACCGAGTGGACGTGATCCTCGAAAAGGTCGAAGGCCCACGGGTACTCGATGTAGGATGCACCGGGCACGACGCCGATCCAGAACGCCCCTCCTGGCTGCACGGCCTTCTACGGCCCAAATTCCGACACCTTGAGGTCATGGAGCTCAACCGCCAGAACGTAGAAAGGCACAGAAAGGAAGGACATTGACACATTCACTGCGCCCGGATTGAAGAATGGTAGTCGCCGCACAGGTGCAGTACAAATGTCATGGCAGAAGTGATAGAGCGCGTAGATGACACGGTTGTGTTCATTCAGAGATCAGCGGAACCTATTGAAGATGGCGACTGTCGTTCTTGGTGCTCCAAATCCATTCTGTCTAATGTACGTGACCTATACAATCAAGAATTGGCCCAAAACGTGTCAGAACCCGGAGCACACCTTCTGGTTCTGTGAGAGCACGCTGACCGAAGCGGCGCAGAGAGCCGGGCTCGAAGTGGAGCAAATAGAATACGCTGATGACTACGATGCCGACGACCGGGACCCGGGATATCGGTGGTTCTGGCGGATCTTCCGGATCGGGAGACCGTTTCTCCCCAAGTTGATGCGCCATACGACGATGGTGGCAGTGCTGCGCAAGGCCTGAGCAGGGTGCGGATCGCCATTCTCCACACCCTCTACCGTGAACGCGGCGGGGAGGACGCGGTGGTGGAAGCCGAGGTCGGACTGCTCCGCAGGCGCGGCCACGCGGTGGAGGCGGTGGTCTTCCGCAATCACGAGTTGGAGGCTCTGCCCGCGTGGGAGCAGGTCGTCCGTGCGCTGTGGAACCGGCAGGCCGTGCAGCGGGTGCACGAGATGGTGCGGCGAGAGCGGCCCGCCGTCGTCCACGTGCACAACACCTTCCCGGCCGCCTCTCCCGCCGTCATCCGCGCGGCGTCCCGGGAAGGAGCGGCGGTGGTCGCGACTCTGCACAACTACCGCTTGGCCTGTGTGAACGCCCTGCTGTTTCGGGAGGGCCGGGTGTGCGAGGATTGCATCGGGCGGCTGCCCTGGCGTGGGGTCCTGTACGGTTGCTGGCGTGGCAGGCCAGAGAGCGCCGTCGTGGCGGCAATGCTGGGCCTGCACCGTGCGTTGGGCACATGGGAAGAGGTAGACATCTTCATCGCTCTCACGGACTTCGCCCGCGAGCGGCTGGTGGCGGCAGGTCTGCCGGCTGACCGCATTCGGGTGAAGCCGAACTTTGTCCATCCGGATCCGGGGCCAGGGGAAGGCATAGGGCGCTTCGCTGTGTTCGTCGGACGGCTGTCGCCGGAAAAGGGGGTCGGGACGTTGTTGCGGGCCTGGTCGCGACTCGCCGGCCACGTGCCACTACGCATCGTCGGGGACGGGCCGCTGCGGGGCGAGGTGGAGCAGGCCGCTTCGAGGATGCCGGCTCTCGAATTCCTTGGTCCGAAAGCACCCGTGGACGTCTACGCGCTCATGGGCCAGGCGGCCTTTCTGCTGTTCCCTTCCGAGTGCTACGAAAACTTTCCGCTCGTTCTGGCCGAGGCCTTTGCTAAGGGACTTCCCGTCGTATGCAGCGGCATTGGCAGCCACGGCTCGCTAGTGGAGCATGGCCGCACTGGGCTACACTTCCGTCCCGGTGATCCGGAGGACCTGGTGGAAAAGGTGAACTGGATGGTCGCTCACCCGAAGCGAGTTCTCGAGATGCGCCGCGAGGCCCGGAGAGAGTACGAGGAGAAGTACACTGCGGAGGGGAACTACGAGATGCTCATGCGCATCTACGAGGAGGCCATCGAGCACCGCCGCCGCAGGCGGTGATCTGACTCTCGATCCCGGAGGACCGATCCGCCGCCACGCGCTCGCCGATCGCGCATGCTTCGGTAGCTGGGCGATGATCCAGTTTCGTCTGTTCCCGAGGACGCCCCGCAGGGTGGACCTCCATTGTCGCGGTGCATGGCATGCGCCCGGTGTGCGCGAGGGTATCGCCTGGTTAGTGGGGATGGCCCGCAGACCGGCTGAGGCGGGACTACATCCGGCTACCGGCGGCAACGGCAGCCAGCTCTGTTTGGACCAGGTGCAATCTCGACACGGATGCTGACGATGTGGGGCTGACATGACGCTATGGTGTCGTCGACGGCACGCCGTGCGAGCCGCTGCGCGCGGTGCCGAACGAGGAGAGGGGCCCACAACGCCCGCTTTCGACGCTATGCGCAGGCGCGGATTTGGTTGCGCCGGAGTGCGTCCGGGCCTTTGAGGGACGCCCGCGCGGGGGCTTCGGCAGATCCGGATCGGCGTGGCAGGCGCGCCGGTAGGCTCGCGCCAAGGCTTCGGCCTCGCTGAGATCCCGCCCCAACGCCCGCAGGTGTGCGATGCAGCTTTCATCAAGCCGGTACCCGGCACGCAGTCCTTCCGCGACGGCCTCGATGTCCGCGCGCTCCCATCTGCGACGCGCATGGCCACCCCTGTGGGCGGCGGCCCGCAGGGCCGCGCTCCGCATGGCATCCTCCGCGAGCTGCCATTCGGTCCAGAGCGCTCCGAGGGCGACGGCCGCACGGACGAGTGCGTTTAGAAAGGGGAGCCGGGGCAGCGGCGGGGCGGCGATCGCGCGCAGGTTCCGGGGCTGCACCTTCCGGGGCTCGGGCGCCTGCACGGGCGGGAGCCCCGCCTCGTACCAGCGACGGATGCATGCATCCAGCTCGGCGGACGCCTCCGTCAGCAACATCTCGATGGCCGCGAGGCGATGGAGGGGGTGGTCGTCCGGAAGGGCATTTTCGGGGGGCTTCGGGTCGCCCACTTCCTGAAGCCGCCCGGTGATCGCCTGTCGGAGCGTTGTCGTCATCTCCCGGAGGACCCGAACCGGGCCGAGTGGATCCATGCCCATTTCGGCGAGCTGGAAATTGAAGACCGCGGCGGCCGTCTCCTCGAGGCCCTGATCGCCCCACACTACCAGCATGCCCTGATGCGGAACCAGGATCGCTTCGATCGCGCGGGCCGTCGTCTTCGCGAGCTCCAAGGGTGAGACGGAGGCCAGGATGGTGCCGGGGTTCGGGTCGGCTTCCTCCTGCGGCTCCCCCGCAAGCGCTCGCGGCAGCGCGGCTGGTTGAAGACTCACGGTCTCGACCGACCCGATGCGCTTTCGCAGCGCTTCGATCACACGCGGCGGCACGACGCGCGTCATGGCGTCGAAGTCGACGGGCTCGCCGATCCAGAGCGTTCGGCCCACTTTCCGAGCCGTTTCGTCCCTGCCGGGATGGCGCATCCAGACGCGCTCGACTCGCACATGGCGCCACCGGATCCCGCTTCGGAGCTCTTTCTCTTCGTGAAGAATTTCACTGCGGAGCGACCCGTCATCGCCCCATGCGATCCGGAAAGACCGTGCGCCAGGTGCGGACAAGGGCGTTCTCCTCGCGGTGGTTCCGCCGCCATCTGGGAGACGCGATGCGAGCGTCACGGCTGAGATCGGAACGTCCCGCAGTGGGACCTGGTCATTACCGTCGGGGGGTCAAGAGGTCCCGAGGTGGGACGGATCGGATCGTCCGGCGACGCGCTTTCGTGCGTGGATGCGGATCCTGGTCTTCCCGCCGCCAGCACGCACCTCCGCCGGAGCGATCGCGGCCAACCGGGCGATCTTCGACGAACATGAGGCGATCCTCGCCTGAAAGCCAACCATCCCCATTCCGACTGAGGACGACGAGGCCGCGCTCGCCCTGCCCCGGTGCCTGTGTGAGCGGATCGACGATGTGGCGGCCGTGGTCAGCGCGGCTCCGGCTCCGCAGGAGCCGCGAACAACGCCGCCACGTCCAGCTCGATCCCCGGCGGGTCGAGACGCAGGACACCGTCGCCGAGGATGCGGGTGCGGATCTCGCGACCCGCCCGCTCATGATGGACGACCACCCGGCGATCCGGGTCCAGTACCAGATAGTGCCGCAGTGACGGCAGGCGGAAATAGTCCACCAGCTTGCGCCCACGGTCCACAGCGCCTGAAGAGGGCGAGACGACTTCGACCACGATCACCGGGTGCGGCGCCTCGAGTGCGTCGTCCGACAGCCGTGGGCCGCAGTGGACCAAGGCATCGGGCCCGTAGGCGGTGAGGTGGTCGATCCGGACCATCAGCCCGTCCGTGAAGACCTCGCAGTCCACGCCTGCGCGCGCGACGGATCGCGTGAGGGCTTCCGCGATCCGGTACTTGCACCGGACATGGGCCGCGCGCTCCGGAGCCATGGCCACAACACGCCCGGCGACAAGCTCGTACCTTCCCGGCCTGCCCTCGGCCCAGCGCAGGAACTCGTCGAGGGTCATCGTCGGCTGTGCGGGTTCGGCCATCGCCGTGCCCTCCTGCGGTGGCATCTCGCTTCTGCCCCATGTCGTCCGCGGCGGCTGTGGCGGCAAGGCGTGTCGCGCCGACGATGCAAGCCTCGGCGACGGATGCGACCCATGCCGCAAGGGCGGGGATGGTGGACGCAGTCCAGCCTGTGTGACGGCAGCCGGAAGAGCCGGCGTGCGTCCGTGAGGTCGTGTATCGGGTGGCCGGCGCTTTTGCGGGCGCCGAAGCGGATGCCGGTTTCCCCTCGAAGCGACCGAGCGCGCTCACCGTGACTGGTTTTTGGTTTTAGAGCGTATCGTTCCCTCACCGGAACTCGCGGGTGGTGAGGGCGAGTGGCTGGTGGGCGAGGCGGTGGAGGAGGTGGGCGGCGTCGGTGAGGTGGTGGACCAGGAGGTGGACCACGTCATCCTGGCGCTGGATGCGGCCGGTGGCGATGGGAAGCGGTGAGAACAGGAGCGGGTGGCGGAAGCGGCGGGTGATGTGGGGGTAGAGGATGAGATTGGCAAAGCCGGTCTCGTCCTCGAGGGTCATGAACACCACGCCCTTGGCCGTGCCTGGCCGCTGGCGGACGATGGGAAGACCCGCCACGCAGGCGCGGGCGCCGTCGGGGAGGGTGTGGAGATCGCGCGCCCGCAGGATGCCGCGGCGGGCAAGCTGCCTGCGCAAAAGCGCCAGCGGATGGTCGCGCAGCGAGAGGCCGAGGCGCTCCCAGTCGAGGGCGATCTCCTCGCCCGGGGTGGGCTCGGGCAACTTCGTGCTATGCGGCGGATCGACGGGAGGCCCCTCTTCGCGGGTGACCTCGGCGTAAGCGAAAAGGGGAAGATCGACGGTGTGAAGCCCGCGCACCTGCCACAGGGCCTGACGCCGGGTGAGCCCCAGCGAGCGGAAGGCATCGGCCTCGGCGAGACGTTCGAGGGCCCGGCACGAGAGGCCGCTTCGGGCGGCGAGATCGGCAAGATCGCGAAACGGCCGGATGCTTCGGGCCGCCACGAGGCGCTCGGCCTCATCCCGGCGAAGCCCCTTCACCAGCCGCAGCCCCAGCCGCACGGCAAAGCGCCGGCCCCCATCGCCCTTGTCGCACACCTCCAGCGTGCAGTCCCACGCGCTGGCGTTCACGTCCACCGGCCGCACATGGACGCCGTGTGCGCGCGCATCCCGCACGAGCTGGGCCGGGGCGTAGAAGCCCATGGGCTGGGCGTTCAGGAGGGATGCCAGGAAGACGTCCGGATAGTGGCATTTGATCCAGGCCGAGGCATAGACCAGCAGCGCAAAGCTCGCGGCGTGGCTTTCGGGAAAGCCATAAGATCCGAAGCCCTCGATCTGGCGAAAGCAGCGCTCGGCGAAATCGCGCGCATAGCCGCGGCGCACCATGCCCTCGACGAAACGCTCGCGCCAGCGGGCCACATCGCCCCTTCGGCGGAAGGTGGCCATGGCCCGCCGCAGCCCCTCGGCTTCTTCCGGCGTGAAGCCGGCGGCGCGGATGGCGATCTTCATGGCCTGTTCCTGAAACAGCGGCACGCCCAGGGTGCGGCCGAGGATCTCCTCGAGCTCCTTCGAGGGGAAGGTGACGGACTCCTCCCCGAGGCGGCGGCGCAAATAGGGATGGACCATCTCGCCCTGGATCGGTCCGGGGCGGACGATCGCGACTTCCACCACGAGATCGTAGAAGCCGCGGGGCTTGAGGCGCGGCAGCATGTTCATCTGGGCGCGGCTTTCCACCTGGAAGACGCCGAGGGCATCGCCCCGAGAGAGCATGGCGTAGACCTCGGGGTCCTCGGGCGGGATGCGGGCAAGGTCGAGGTCGATGCCGTGGTGGGTGCGCAGCAGCTCGAAGCAGCGGCGCAGGCAGGAGAGCATGCCCAGGGCCAGGAGATCGATCTTGAGCAGCCTCAGGGCGTCGAGATCGTCCTTGTCCCACTCCACCACCGTGCGGCCCGCCATGGCGGCATTCTCCACGGGCACAAGCTCGCACAGAGGACTCTTCGAGATCACCATGCCGCCCGGGTGCTGGGAGAGGTGGCGGGGCAGTCCCACGAGCTCGCCGGCGAGATGGAGCACGCGGCGCAGGGTGGGATCGTCGGGATCGAGGCCAGCCCGGCGCAGGGTGTCGCGATCCGGGCCCTCGGGCCCGCTCCCGGCGGAGGCCCGGGCGAGGGTCTCCTGCACCGCCGGCGACAGGCCGAAGATGCGAGCCACCTCCCGCAGCGCCAGCTTCCAGCGCCAGCAGATCACCACCGCCACCATGGCGGCGTGCTCGCGGCCATAGCGCTGGAACACCCACTGGATCACCTCCTCGCGGCGCTCGTGCTCGAAGTCCACATCGATGTCGGGCGGCTCGGCCCGGGCGGCCGAGACGAAGCGCTCGAACAGGAGGTCGATCCTTCCGGGGTCGACGCTGGTGATCCCCAGCGCGTAGCACACAGCCGAATTGGCAGCCGAACCGCGCCCCTGACAGAGGATGCCGCGGTCCTGGGCGAAGCGGACGATGTCGTGGACGGTGAGGAAGTAAGGGGCATAGCCCAGCTCGGCGATCACCCGCAGTTCATGATCGATCTGCGCGCGCACCCGCTCCGGCACCCCCTCCGGCCAGCGCCGGGCAGCTCCCGCCCACACCCGCCGCGCCAGCTCCTGCTGGGGCGTGCGGCCGTCGTAGTCTTTCTCGACGGGATAGTCGTAGCGCAGCTCGTCCAGCGAGAAGCGGCAGCGCTCCAGCACTTCCGCCGTCGCCACCACCGCCTCGGGAACATCACGAAAACGCGCTTCCAGCTCGTGCGGAGCCAGCAGCCGGCGCTCGGCGTTGCGGGCAAGGCGCGTCCCCGCTTCCTCCAGGGTACACCTCTCGCGGATGCAACTCAGCACATCCAGAAGCGGCCGGCGGGCGGGGTGGTGGATGCGCGCTTCCGGCAGGGCCAAGAGCGGCAGGCGGAGATCGGCGGCAAGCTCCACCATGGCCGTGAAGACCGCTTCCTCCGCCGCACCCTCGAGATGGCGCTCGAGGCCGCACCACAGCCGGCCGCGGGCGATCTCGGCGATTGCGCGGGCCTGTGTGCGGAAGGCGTCGTCCAGGTGGGCGGGGGTGAGCAGCGCGAACAGCAGGCCCGGCACATCCAGAGGAATGTCGCGCAGGAGGAGGCGGATCCTGCCCTTGGGTGCGCGTCTTCGGCCGGTGGTGAGGGTGCGGCACAGGCGCCCGTAGCCCTCCCGCGTCGCCGCCCAGCAGATCAGCGACGGCCCGTCTTCGGGATCCAGTCGGCAGCCGACGGCAAAGCGGATCCCCACCTCCCGCGCCGCCAGATGGGCCCGCACCACCCCGGCGAGCGTGCCGGCATCGGAAAGCGCCACGCCGGCAAGGCCGAGTTCGGCCGCCCGGTGGACATAGTCCTCGGGCAGCGAGGCACCGCGCAGGAAGTCGAAGGCCGAGACCAGGCGCAGATGGGCCGGGCTCATCGGTCGAAGAAGCCCAGCAGGTACCAGCGCGGGGTCCCATCGACCGCGATCTCGCGGCAGATCCAGAGCCGGGTGCCGGAAGGGGTCTGGACGGCGCAGAAGTCACGGCCCCGATCGCGCCGGTCGGGCTCGCGCCACCAGCAGGGCTCGATGCGCTCCATGGGTGCCAGCAGCTCGAGCCGCTGCAGCCTCTTGCGGGTGCGCAGGGCCATGGGCGGGCCGTCGGGGACGGTGGCCAGCACCTGGATGGGACGCGGTTCCGCCAGCCAGCGCAGCGGCCGCGGGCCGGGCGGCGGTGGCAGCGGGGCGGGCGGCACGCCATCGGCCTCGCGCGAGCGCACGGCGCGCACCGGCCGGTGATCGTCCACCGGCTCGAACACCCGCACCGCCCGTGGGCCGAGATGGGCGCGAAGCTGTTCGATCAGCCGCCGCCAGGCCTCGGCATCGGCCTCGCGCCCGTCAAAGCCGGCCTGATGGGGTCTTCGGGGCTCGTGGCGCACCACCTCCAGCGCCACCGCCGCCACCGCCTCCGGCATTCCCCCGCGCTCTAGGCGAAGGCGCAGGAGGGTGGTGAGGAAGGCCGGATCGGGCGTGGGTGATGAGGGCGCAAGCTCCGTCGCCCAGCCGCGGCCGTCCTCGCCGACGAGCCGCAGCCGCAGCCGCCGCACCACCCGGCCCGCCCGCTCGAGCCGGGCCACAAGCGCCACCACCATGGCGGCGAGTGTCGCCAGCAGAACATCGCCGCCTTGCACCGGCTCGGGGAAGTGGCGGTGGAGGCGAAAGCGCCGGGGCTCGGGGACGGAAGCCAGGGCCGCAGGCCGGCGCCCCTCGAGGGCGTCGAGTCTGCAGGCAAGATCGGGCCCGAGATGGCGGGCGAGAGCCGCGCGGGGAAGCTCCGCGAGCTGGTCCAGCCGGCGCAGGCCGAGGCGATGGAGGGTGCGGGCCGTGCGCGGATCCTCCACGAGGCCGGCGGCCGGGATCGGACCGCGTGGGCCGAAGCGGGCCTGCAGTCGCGCCGCCTCGGGTGTGGGACCCAGCCCGCAGCGGGCCTCGAGGTGGAGGCGGCGGACGATCGCCGCCACCTCGGCCACGATCCCGCGGATGCCGCCGAAGAGCCGCCGACATCGGCCCACCTCCAGCAGCAGCCCCTCCGGCGGGTCCACCACCACGCGCGGGGTGAGGGCATGAAAGCGGCGGGCGATGTGGTGCAGGGCCCTGAGGTCTGTCTTGGGATCCTCGGACCGCAGCACCAGATCCGGCACCCGCAGCCGCGCTTCGACCACGGCAAGGCCGGGCACAAGCCCGCGGGCGCGGGCGGCGCGGTTGGTCCCCACCAGCACCCACCGGCCCTGCCGCCGGCCCACGAGCGCTGCCGGCCCCTCAGCCGGCCCGGCGTTCCCCCACCATCGCCGCTGCAGGCCGAGGGCCGGAAACCACAGCGAAAGCCAGAGATCCGGCATCGAAGGCCAGCTCCGCCACGAACGGCCCCCCACCC
>JALTZY010000002.1 GCA_027045905.1 Paracoccaceae bacterium | reverse complement strand
TTCCCTGGGGTGACGGGGAGAGCCGCCATGCCCGACCTTGCCTGCCCCCGGGCTTGTCCCGGGGATGCCGGGCATCCATGTCGTTGCCCGCTCACGGAAAGGGAGAGGAATGGAGGCCTCGCCCAGGATCGAACGCCCCTCCCCCGTCATGCCCGGGCTTGACCCGGGCATCCATGTCGTTGCCCGCTCACGGAAAGGGAGAGGAATGGAGGCCTCGCCCGGAATCGAACCGGGGTAAACGGATTTGCAGTCCGCTGCGTAACCACTCCGCCACGAGGCCGTGTGCCAGCATTAGATAAGCCAACACGCAGCGGCTGGCAATGCCTTCCGCGCAAGGCTGGTAAACGGCAGGTGCTCGCACGGTGGAGCTGTCCTGTATGTGGCACGAGATGCACACGGCGGAAAAAATGCCGCACGAAAAAGCCTGATGGATTGTAAAAGCGTCGTTCCTTTGCCATCTTTCCGGCAACCATGAGCAAGAACGAATGCAAGAACGACCTTCCGTACATGCCGTGCATGAGATGAAGTCAACGGGGGGCGAAAGGCAGGGGTCGGTCATGAGATTGCAAGGTGTGTTCCGTTTGCGTTTGTCCGCGCTGGCCGTGTGCGCCATGGCCGCAGTGGTGTTTGCGGGCCAACCTGCCCAGGCGGAGAGTCTGCGCGCGGCCCTGAGCGATGCCTACCGCAACAATCCGAAGCTGATGGCCGCCCGCGCCGGGCTGCGCGCCACCGATGAAGGTGTGGCCAAGGCACGCTCGGGCTGGCTGCCGAAGGTGAACGCCACCGGCAGCGCCACGGCGGGGCGCAAGAAGGTTACCCCGACGCCCGGCACGGTGCAGAAATACACCAATGAGAAGGTGGCCATTACCCTGCAGCAGCCCCTGTTCGACGGCCTGAAGACCTGGTATGGCGTTGCCGCTGCGCAGGCCCAGGCAAAGGCCGGGCAGCAGAACCTGTTCGCCACCGAGCAGGAGGTGCTGCTGGATGCGGTCATGGCCTATATGAACGTGGTGCGCGACCGCGAGATCGTGCGCCTGCGCAGGAAAAACGTGAAAGTGTTCCGCGAACAACTGCGCGCCACACGCGACCGGTTCAACGTCGGCGACGTGACGCGCACCGACGTTTCGCAGGCGGAGGCCGCGCTGGCCGGCGCCCGGGCGCAGTTGGCCCAGGCCGAAGCCGACCTGGCCGATTCGCGGGCGGCCTATGAGGAGGTCATCGGCCACGCGCCGAAAGGCGTCGGTTTCCCGCGCACTCTGCCGCGCCTGCTGCCACGCACCCTCACCGAGGCGTTGCGGCGCGCCGCGCGCAAGAACCCGCAGGTGCTGGCCGCCGCCTATGGCGAGGAGGCCGCGCGCCACGCGGTGGAAATAGCTTTCGGTGACCTGCTGCCGCAGCTGAGCCTGCAGGCGCAGTGGAGCTACAACCGCTACAAGGAAAAGGGCAAGCCGCCGACGAAGACACGTGACGCCAATATCGGCCTGTCGCTCACCGTGCCGCTGTATAACGGCGGAT
>JALTZY010000001.1 GCA_027045905.1 Paracoccaceae bacterium | reverse complement strand
GCGGTTTCACCACCACAATTGAGGCCGAGAAGCCCAAGTCAGAGACCCGCCAGACAAGGGCCCGGACCAAAAACAGAACGATCACAAGTCGAAAAAATTCGGTCCGGTCCAGCAGCGCCCCCCGGCCGTACCCTGGCCGGGGAGGTCGCCGCATGTCCGGAACGGCAGGCCGGTTATTCAGGCGCCTTCGTCAGGCGCAGATACGGCAGTACCGCATCGTATTCGCCGAATTTCTCCCTGGCTTCCTCATCGGAAACCCCCAGCCCGATGATCACCTCATCGCCGGGCTTCCAGCCTGCGGGCGTGGCAATCGGCGCCTTGTCCGTGGCCAGAACCGCATCCACGGCCCGAATGATCTCGTCGAAGTTCCGCCCCACCGACATCGGATAGATCAGCATGAAGCGGATCTTCTTGTCCGGCCCGATCAGGAAGGTCGCCCGCACCGTGGCGCTGTCGGCGGCGGTGCGCCCGTCGGGCAGATATGCTTCGGCCGGCAGCATGTCGAACGCCTTGGAAACCGCCAGATCGGTATCGGCAATAATCGGGAAATCCGCGCGGGCGCCGGAAAAGGTCTCGATATCGGCTTTCCACTTGCGGTGTTCATCCACGCCATCCACCGACAGGCCGATCACCTTGACGCCGCGCTTTTCCCATTCTTCGGCCCGCTGCGCCACGGCGCCGAATTCGGTGGTGCATACCGGGGTAAAGTCCTTGGGGTGGGAAAACAGCAGCGCATAGCTGTCGCCGATCCAGTCGTGAAAGGTGATCTCGCCATGATCCGTCATGGCAGTGAAATTCGGCACGGTATCGTTAAGTCGCAGTCCCATCGGTATCTCCTCGGGTTGGCGTTTCGTTGTAGTTTAGATAGATTCTAATTTCTGGATTTCCAGCCCATGATCAAAATGTCGCACCTGAAATATTTGATCAAATCCCCCCCGCCTTGCTTGCATACCCCCGCATACGGTGACAGTTTGCCGCCAGACACAGGAGATTCCCATGATCGAAAAGCGCGACTTCTACATCAATGGCCAGTGGGTCGCCCCCGCCACGGCCAATGACCTGCCGGTTATCGACCCTTCCACCGAAGAGCCCTGCGCGGTGATCTCGCTGGGCGGCGACACCGATACCGACGCCGCCGTCGCCGCCGCCAAGGCTGCCTTCGCCACATGGGCCTTCAGCACGAAGGAAGAGCGCCTCGCCCTGATCCGCAGGATCCTCGAGCTCTACAATTCCCGGGCCGATGACCTGGCCGAATCGATGAGCCTCGAGATGGGCGCGCCGATCGACATGGCCCGCTCCCAGCAGGTGGGCGCGGGAAGCTACCATATTGGCAATTTCATCAAGGCGCTGGAGAAGTTCGAATTCGAACGCCCCCTTGGCCCCCACGCCCCCGAAGACCGCATCCTCTACGAGCCGGTCGGCGTCACCGCCCTGATCACGCCCTGGAACTGGCCGATGAACCAGATCACGCTCAAGGTCGTCGCCGCGCTTGCCGCCGGCTGCACCATGGTGCTGAAGCCCTCGGAAATCGCTCCGCTCTCGGCCATGATCTTCAGCGAGATCATGCACGAGGCCGGCACGCCGGCCGGGGTCTACAACATGGTCAATGGCGACGGCCCCGGCGTCGGCACCCGCCTTTCCGGCCACCCGGATATCGACATGGTGAGCTTCACCGGCTCCACCCGCGCCGGCATCGCGATCTCGAAAAACGCCGCCGAGACGCTCAAGCGCGTCCATCTCGAGCTTGGCGGCAAGGGGGCCAACATCATCTTCGCCGATGCCGATGAAAAGGCCGTGAAGCGCGGCGTGCTGCACATGATGAACAACACCGGCCAGTCCTGCAACGCCCCCTCGCGGATGCTGGTGGCGCGCGAAATCTACGACCAGGCCATCGAAATCGCCCGTGAAACCGCCGAAAAGGTCGCGGTCGGCCCCGCCAGCGAGCCTGGCCGCCATATCGGCCCGGTGGTCAGCCAAGCCCAGTACGACAAGATCCAGGGGCTGATCCAGAAGGGGATCGACGAGGGAGCCCGCCTCGTCGCCGGCGGCCCCGGCCGGCCCGAAAACCTCAACCGCGGCTATTTCGTCCGCCCCACGGTATTCGCCGACGTGAGCAACGACATGACCATCGCGCAGGAGGAGATCTTCGGCCCGATCCTGTCCATGATCCCGTTCGAGAGCGAGGAAGAAGCGGTGCGCATCGCCAATGACACGCTCTATGGCCTGACCAACTACATCCAGACCACTGACCCGGAGCGGGCCAGACGCGTCGCCCGGCAGATGCGCTCGGGCATGGTCGAGATGAACGGCAAGCCCCGAGCCCCCGGCGCGCCCTTCGGTGGCTACAAGCAGTCCGGCAACGGGCGCGAGGGCGGCGCTTGGGGGATCGAGGATTTCCTCGAGGTCAAGGCAGTCTCTGGCTGGACAGTCTGAACTCCCCCCTTTCATCTTTCTGCAAATGCTCCGGAGAGCGCGGCTTTGACGCGCCTCCGGAGCAGCCGGGTTGCCCGCAGCATATCAGCAATTGGGCACATTGACCGCCAGCCCGCCCAGTGAGGTCTCCTTGTAGCGCTCGCTCATGTCGCGGCCGGTCTCGAACATGGTGCGGATGCAGGCATCCAGCGGCACGAAGTGGCTGCCGTCGCCGCGCAGCGCCAGCGAGGCGGCGCTCACCGCCTTGATCGCGCCGAGCCCGTTGCGCTCGATGCAAGGCACCTGCACCAGCCCCCTGACCGGATCGCAGGTTAGGCCCAGGTGGTGCTCCAGTGCAATCTCGGCGGCATTTTCCACCTGGCGCGGGCAGCCGCCCATGACCGCGGTGAGTCCGGCGGCGGCCATGGCGGCGGCGCTACCGATCTCGGCCTGGCAGCCCGCCTCGGCGCCGGAGATCGAGGCATTGTGCTTGATCAGCCCGCCGATCGCAGCCGCTGTAAGCAGGAAGTCCGGCACTTTCGACGCGCTGGCGCCGGGCACATGGTCGAGCCAGTAGCGCAGCACCGCCGGCACCACGCCGGCGGCGCCGTTGGTGGGCGCGGTCACCACCTGGCCACCGGCGGCGTTCTCTTCGTTGACAGCCATGGCATAGGTGCTGATCCAGTCATTGGCCGTATGCGGCGCGGCGAGGTTGCGCCCGCGCTCCGCCATCAGCTGGCGGTGGATCGCCGCCGCCCGGCGCCTGACCGACAAACCGCCGGGCAGGGTGCCTTCGGTGCCGAGCCCCCGGTCGATACAGGCGCGCATCACCTCCCAGATCCGCTCAAGCCCCCGGTCGAGCGCCGGGGCCGAGCGGTGAACCAATTCGTTTTCGCGCTTCATCTCGGCAATGCTCCTGCCGCTCTGCGCCGCCATGGCCAGCATCGCTCCGGCGGTTTCGAAAGGATAGGGGTGGCTGACCGCATCCTGGCGGTCGCGCAGTTTTTCCGCCTTTTGCTCGGCCTCGGTGACGACAAAACCGCCACCGATCGAATAATAGGTCTCTTGCAGCACCACGTCGCCCTCAGCGTCGGTCGCCATCAGCACCATGCCGTTGGCATGGCCCGGCAGGGCGTGGTCGTAGTCGAAGATCAGATCGCGCACCGGATCGAAACGCAGCACCCCGAGCCCTTCCGGCGCGACCTGCCTGCAGGCCCTGATCTCGGCCAGCGCAGCGTCGGCCTGCTCCCTGTCATAGCTCTCGGGGCTGAAGCCCGCGAGCCCGAGGATGGTGGCACGGTCGGTGGCGTGGCCGATGCCGGTAAAGGCGAGGCTCCCGTGCAGGCGGGCGCGCAGGCCGTGGGCGGTGAAGGGCGAGGCGCGCAGCTTGTCGAGAAAGCGCCCGCCGGCCACCATCGGCCCCATCGTGTGGGATGAGGACGGCCCCACCCCCACCTTGAACATGTCGAATACCGACAGGAACATCCGTCCTCCTTTCACGTCCGGTATCCGGTATAACCGGCCCACGCCCCCGGCCAAGGGGCAAAGGCGACCGGACAGGCCGTGTCTCCGGCATGGTGCGGGATTGACGGATCCTGCTCAATGCGCCTCGGCCCAGTTAGCGCCCTGACCCGCGTCCACCACCAGCGGCACGTCGAGCTCTACGGCGGGCGCGGCAGCGCCTTCCATCACCGTGCGGGCCCTGGCGATCAGATCGTCCGCGGCGCTTTCCTCCACCTCGAAGATCAGCTCGTCATGCACCTGCAGCAGCATCCGCGCGGGCAGGTCCTTGATGGCCTCGGGAATACGCACCATGGCGCGGCGGATCACGTCGGCGGCAGCGCCTTGAATCGGCGCATTGATCGCGGCGCGCTTTGCAAAGCCCGCGCGCGGGCCGCGGGCGCCTATCTCGGGCGTGTGGATGCGCCGGCCGAACAGGGTCTGGACATGGCCGTGCTGCTTGGCGAATTCCACCGTCTCATCCATATAGGCGCGGATGCCGGGGAAGCGCTCGAAATAGCGGTCGATGAAGCCCTGCGCCTCGGCGCGCGGGATGCGCAGATTGCGCGCGAGGCCGTAGCCCGAGATGCCGTAGATCACCCCGAAATTGATCGCCTTGGCCTTGCGGCGGATGTCGGGCGTCATCTCGTCAAGCGGCACGTCGAACATCTCGGAAGCGGTCATGGCGTGGATGTCGAGCCCGGCGCGAAAGGCCGCCTTCAGCGCGTCGATATCGGCCACATGGGCGAGGATGCGTAGCTCGATCTGCGAGTAGTCGAGGCTCACCAGCTTGTGGCCCGGCGCGGCGATGAAGGCCTCGCGGATGCGCCGCCCCTCCTCGCTCCGCACAGGGATGTTCTGCAGGTTCGGATCGGTGGAAGCGAGCCTTCCGGTGGCCGCGCCGCTGATCGCATATGAGGTATGCACGCGCCCCGTCTCGGGGTGGATATGCGCCTGCAGCGCGTCGGTATAGGTGCTCTTGAGCTTGGCAAGCTGGCGCCAGTCGAGCACCCGCGCGGCAAGCTCGGAGCCCTCGGCGGCGAGGTCTTCGAGCACCTGCGCGCCGGTGGCGTAGGCGCCGGTCTTGCCCTTCTTGCCGCCTTCAAGGCCCATCTCGTCAAACAGGATCTCGCCCAGCTGCTTGGGGCTGCCGACATTGAAGCTGCGCCCGGCAAGCTGGTGGATCTCCTCCTCCAGCGCCGCCATTTTCTGCGCGAAGTTGCTGGACATGCGAGAGAGCGCCTCGCGGTCCACCGTGATCCCGGCCATTTCCATATCCGAGAGCACCGCGACCAGCGGGCGCTCCTCGGTCTCGTAGATCGTCGTCACCCGGTTCGCGACCAGGCCGGGCTTGAGCACATGCCACAGGCGCAGGGTGATGTCGGCGTCTTCGGCGGCGTATTTCACCGCGTCGTCAATCGCCACCCGGTCGAAGGTGATGGCGCTCTTGCCGGTGCCCAGCAGCGACTTCAGCGGGATCGGGCTGTGCTCCAGATAGCGCTCGCTGAGCGTGTCCATCCCGTGGCCGTGCCGGCCGGCATTCTGCGCGTAGGAGATCAGCATGGTGTCGTCGATCGGGGCGACCTTTGCGCCGAGGCGAGCGAGGATCTTGGCGTCGTACTTGATGTTCTGCCCAATCTTGAGAATCGCGGGATCGGCGAGCACCGGGCCAAGCCGGGCCAGCACCTCTTCCAGCGGCATCTGCCCGGCGGCCAGCCCGTCGCCGCCAAAGAGGTCGTCGCCCGCCGCTTGCTTGTGGGAGATGGGGATGTAGCAGGCCGCGCCGGGCTCGACCGCAAGCGAAATGCCCACCAGCTCGGCGCGCATCTCGTCAAGCCCGGTGGTCTCGGTGTCGATCGCCACATGGCCGCGCTCGTATATCGCCTCGATCCAGCGGGCGAGCGCCTCGGCATCGCTGATGCGCTCGTATCGCTCGGGGTCGATGGGCGGAAAGGCCGGCTCTTCGGCGCTGGCGCCGGGCTCGGCTTCGGGAGAGTCGGGGATATCGGCGCTGTCCACGCCGAGCCTTTCGGCGGCGCGTCTGGTGAGGGTGCGAAACTCCATCTCGGCGAGAAAGCCCAGAAGCGGCACGGGCTCCGGATCTCGCACCTCCAGCGCGTCGAGGCCGCTGTCGAGCGCCACGTCATCGACCAGCCGCACCAGTTCGCGGCTGAGCCTGATCTGCTCGGCATGCTCTATCAGGGTCTGGCGGCGCTTTGGCTGCCTGATCTCGCCCGCGTGCGCGAGCAGCGTATCCAGATCGCCATATTCACGGATCAGCAGGGCAGCGGTCTTGACGCCGATCCCCGGCGCGCCTGGGATATTGTCCACGCTGTCGCCCGCGAGCGCCTGCACGTCCACGACCCGCTCGGGCGGCACGCCGAAGCGGGCCTCGACGCCTTCGCGGTCGATTCGGGTGCCCTTCATCGGGTCCAGCATCTCGACCCCGCCGCCGACGAGCTGCATCAGGTCCTTGTCCGAGGAGATGATCGTCACCCGCCCGCCGGCTTCGCGCGCCTGGCGCGCATAGGTGGCGATGATGTCATCGGCCTCGAAGCCCTCCTTCTCGACGCAGGCGACATTGAAGGCGCGGGTGGCCTTGCGGGTAAGCGGGAATTGCGGCACCAGGTCTTCGGGCGGCGGCGGGCGGTTGGCCTTGTAGGCGGGATAGATCTCGTTGCGAAAGGTCTTGCCGGAATGGTCGAAAATCACCGCCAGGTGGGTCGGCGCGTCGCCGCCGGTCTGGTCGGCGATCTCCTTGAACAGCATGTTGCAGAAGCCCGCCACCGCCCCCACCGGCAGCCCGTCGGAGCGGCGCGTGAGCGGCGGCAGGGCGTGATAGGCGCGGAAGATGAAGGCCGATCCGTCGATCAGATGCAGGTGGCATCCCTTGCCGAAAGTCATCGCACCCCCCTTGTCCGCGTGGTTTCTCGCTGCCCGGTTTTGGATTTCTCGCAAACACGGCTATGCTGGGCCATAGCAGATTGTCCTGCCGGGGGGAAACCGTTCGTCACGGCCAGCTGCGATCCCGTGGAGAAAACAGCGCGAAAGGAGTACGAGGATGAAGTGGATCAAGAGGATTCTGGCCGTCATTCTGCTGGCAATCGCTGCCTTTTTCGTCTGGAACTGGTTCTTCGGCCCGCTGAAGGCCAAGCGGCAATATGCCCAGTTTTCCAGGGCGATGGCCAGTTGCACGCCGCTCGATCAGACCGTCACCGCGATGATGCGCGGGCTGAGCCTGACCCGCTCGGTCAAGGGGGCCGACGGCGAGACATGCGGGATCGAAATGCAGGCCCTGGCGCCGGAGCCGACATTCCTCGTCTGCGACCTGCCGCTGGATCAGATGCCGGAACTCGCGGCGAGTTTCCTCAGGCAAAATGACAATATCGGCCTGTTCGGGATCACCCGGGTATATATCGACATCGATTCAGATGATCCGTGGCAGGTCGCCATGAACAGCCCTGCCTGCCGGCTCGAAAAGCGTCTGGACGCAGGATCTTAAGCGGCTTCTTCGCCCTGCTGTCCGTACACATAGCGGCAGTCGCAATAGGGGCATTCGACCCAGCCGCGCTCTTCCGGGATCTGCAGCCAGACGCGCGGATGGCCGCCACCCGCGCCGCCGTCGCAGGCGATCTTGTGACTATCGACGATCTTCGTCTCCGGGGCGGGGGTGGTCATGGCTGGCTCTCCGGTTGGCTTGCCTGCGCATGATACCAGCATACCGCTGGACGGCAAGCACAAGCCGTGCGGCCGGGCGCCGAATTTTCTGCGGAAATTCGCAGCCTCCGCGCGCTCAGTCGGAAAACAGTCCCTCGGGCTCGAGCATCTCGCGCGCCTTTTCCTGCGAGACACCGAGAAACCCGGCCAGGGCGGTGGCGTTTTCCTCTTCGGTCGCGGTTTCGCGCAGGCGGTAGTAATCGCTGAAGCCCGCATCACGGATACGGTCGCTTTCAAACAGCACATCGGCGCGGATCGTCGGCAGCAGCCGGGCAAGGGCATCGGGCGGGGTGAGCTTGCCGGCCAGCCCGACGCGCATCGCGTGGCCGACCAGGTATTCGTCGCTGAACTGGCTCTCCACCTCCAGCAGGCGGGTGCTGGAGCGGTCGGAATAGAAGTCGTGCATCATGTCGATATTGTTCGGATCCATGCAGATCACCAGCCGGTCGGTGTCGAAATACTCGAACAGCATCCGCATCAGCGCGCGGCGGTGGCGGGTGCGCTTGCCGAGCGTGGACTGGATCCCGCCGAGATCGGGCAGCCAGCAGCTTTCCTCGTTGAACAGATATTCGACCCCCGGCAAGCCGGTCGCCTGGCGTATCCGCTCCACCAGGCGCTTGCCCACATGCCATTTCTTGGCCACCACGATCAGCAATTCGCGCTCGCGCCCGAGCGAGGATTCCACCTCCCAGAAGCGCGGGGCGAAGCGCTGGCCGATACGCCCGCGCCCGGCGAGAAACTTGTAGAGATTGCGCCCCTCGTTGGAGATGTCGAACTCGGCCCCCTCGCTCGCATAAAGCGCGCCGAGGCGCTTTTTCAGTTCGGTCGCCTCGGGGCTGATCTTGCGGGCGAACAGGAAGTCCTGGCTCAGGAGCAGGTCGTAATGGTCGTTGTAGAAGGTCACCGGCATCCCGTAATCGGTAAACATCAGAAAGGTCAGCGTGCGGGTGCGTATCTCGCTCTGCGGCACCAGGTGATTGACCAGGGTCTGAAAGAAGGTCTCGTCCGGGATCCAGGTGGTGCGAAAGAAGCGTACCACGTCCCGGCGCTTGCGCACGAAGTCGAGGATCGCCTCGATCGTGCGCCGGCGCAGGCACCACCACTGGCTGCCGATCATGATCTGCAGGTCTTCGGGGATGCTGCGCCTGAGCCCGAGCTTCTTCTGCACTTCGAGCGATGCATAAAACAGCTTCTTGTGCTTACGCTCGTTCAGAAAGTGGCGGTAGATCAGCCGCTCTTCCTTCATCCCGGTCTTGATCCAGTCGCTTTCGAAATAGTCGAAGCTCTCGATGTAATCCACATCGGCGGCTTCGAGGTATTCGTGGGCGAATTCGGCCGACTTGATCGCCATGCAGTCGCCCGACACCATGTAGAAATGGGTCGCGCGCGGGAATGCGTCCACCGCCGCCTGCACCGCCTGCAGGGTCGCCTCGACCAGCGACCACTCTCCCCAGCCGCAGCGGATGCGCTTGCGGGCGAAGGTGACCGCTGGATTGTCGGCGAGCCCCTTGCGGATGGCTTCATAATCTTCGGGCCTGGCGGACGCGTCGAAATGGATCGCCACCACGTCGCCGGCCGCCGTCAGCTGCCTCGCCTGGGCAATGATCGCCTCCGGGTCCTTGTGGCAGAGCAATATGAAGGCGATTTTTGCCATTATCGAAACAAAACCCTTGGCTTACCCCGCATTGTCAACATAGATAGCGTGAACGGGCATTGAATAAACAGGGTTTCTTTGCTTTTTTGTTAAGAAAATTCACGTAGTATCCGGGCAGGCAGCGGAGGCAGGCACAGATGGGATTCCCGGGAACCTGGATGACCGAAAGCGAGAGCATGGTGTATCGGGTAGTGCCAAAATGCGCCTGCTCGACCATCGGCCAGATCATGTATTACTCGGATCACGGCAGGTTTTTTGACGGGGACATACACGATTCCACGTCGGGCCTGCACAAGTGGTCGCAGGAGCAAAGCCAGCCGCTGATCGAGGCCAATGTAAAGGCCCACAAGAGCTATGCCTTTACCGTGGTGCGCAATCCCTATACGCGCATCCTGTCGAGCTTTTTCGACAAGATCTGCGGCATCCAGCGCAACGGCAAGCGTTATCGGGGCAATCTGGTGCCGCTACTGATCCAGAAATACGGGATCGAGGTCGGCAGCCCCGAGGACGGGTTCGAGTTCGACCAGATCAGGAGCTTTCGCCGCTTTCTGCTGTTTGCCCGCGACACGATCCGCTGGCGCCGGCCGATGGACCCGGATATCCACTGGTCGGCAAGCTCGGGCCATGTCTCCACCTTCATCGTCAATGGCGGGCGTTACGATCACATCTTCTGGACCGAGAAGTTCAACGAAGGCATGCAGCAGGTGCTCGACGCGGTGGAGACGCCCCACGAGGTGGACCTGGCGAAAATCCCGCGCTTCAACGAAAGCGAGGGCCACGGGCCGAAGCGGGCACATCCAGTCGAGGACTATTTCGACGATCTGTCCATGCACCTGGTCTACGAGATCTACAAGCGCGACTTCCGCCTGTTCAGATACGATTTCGAAGATCCCTCCAACAAGATGCCGGTGGGCGAGATCGACCTCGAGGAAGTACACGCCAAGCTGGGGCGGTAGCAGCCGCGGCAAGCGACGCGGGCCGCCGGGCATGGCTCGGCTCGTGGTGAACCTGTAGCGATCTTCGCGGAAATCGCCCCCGCCCGGCTGCTCAGGCGGCCTTGCTCGACGGGCCTTCGGTCAGCACCGTGTGCAGGATCGCCGGATCGTCATTGGCCCGAAGCTTGGTACAGGTGGCGCTGTCGCGCAGGGTGCGGGAAACAAGTGCCAGTGCCTTGAGGTGGTCCACGCCATTGCCTTCGGGGGCAAAGAGGGCAAAAACCAGATCCACCGGCTGTCGGTCCACCGCCTCGAAGTCGAGCGGGGTCTCGATCCGCACGAAGGCCCCGGCAACCCCCTCCAGCCCGGCCAGGCGGGCATGGGGCAGGGCCACACCCTTGCCCACACCGGTGGGACCCAGCGCCTCTCGCTCCTGCAGGGCGGCGGTAACCGCACTGCCGTCCAGCCCGTAAGTGGCGGCAAAGATATCCCCCAAGTCCTGAAACAGGCGCTTCTTCGAGGAAATCGTATGGATGACTTTGACCGCTCCGGGCCGAAGAATGCTTGCTAGGTTCATGTTATCCCATTTCACTTTCAGCCCGGCGCATCCTCCGCGCACGGCGGCGTTACGCTGTGTCTCCCGGGTCGATCCAGCCTATATTGCCGTCATCCCGGCGATAGACCACATTCACGCCATTCGTCTTTTCATTTCGGAACACCCAGACGGGCGCCCCGGCCAACTCCATCTGCATGACCGCCTCACCGACCGACAGCCGGGCGATGGGAGTTTCCATCTCGGCAATGATCATCGGTTGCAGGCTGTCGGGCTCCGATTCTTCGGCACCGTTTTCTGCTGCGAGGATATAAGAGGCCCCGCCAAAAACTTCAACCGGGTTTGCGCGCTGGCGGTGGTGGTCCTTCAGCCGGCGCTTGTAGCGGCGCAACTGCTTCTCCATCCTGTCCGCACATTGTTCGAAGGCGGCATAGATCTCATGGGCCTGCCCCTTCGCCTGGGCCAGCAGCCCGGTGGAGAGATGGACCACCGCTTCGCAGATGAACGCCCCGCCATTCCTGGAAAAGACCACATTGGCACTGGTCGGGCGCTGGGCGTATTTTCTGACCACCTCACCAAGCTCCTGCTCCACATGACTGCGAAGGGCTTCGCCAATGTCGATCTGCTTGCCGCTGATTTGGTATTTCATATCTGCTCCTGATTGATGGGGAGGGAGATGCGGGGCGATTTCTGCCGTGCCCTGCCTGCCATGCGGCCACGGGACTTCGCCGCGCCGGGGCGCGTGGGGAGACGGGCTGGGAGAGGGTCACGCATCATGCGTATTTGGCGTCAAGCGCCCCCCCTTGTCAACCATGGGGAGAGATGCCGGGAGACGAGATCAGGAGATCCTGAAATTTTCGCCCAGATAGACGCGGCGCACGTTTTCGTCGCGGATCACCTCTTCGGCCGTGCCGCTCATCAGCACCACGCCGTCATGCAGGATATAGGCCCGATCCACGATCTCCAGGGTCTCGCGCACGCTGTGGTCGGTGATAAGCACGCCGATGCCGCGCTCGGTCAGGTCATGCACCAGGCCGCGAATCTCGTCGATCGAGATCGGATCGACACCGGCGAAGGGTTCGTCGAGCAGGAGGTATTTCGGATTGGCGGCGAGGCAGCGGGCGATCTCGACCCGGCGCCGCTCGCCGCCGGAAAGGGCCAGCGCCGAGGCATGGCGCAGGTGGGTAATGGAAAAATCGCTCAGGAGCTCTTCCAGGCGCTCGCGCCGTTTGTGGCGGTCCTTTTCGGCGATTTCGAGGATGGCGAGGATGTTGTCCTGCACATTGAGCCCGCGAAACACGCTCATCTCCTGCGGCAGATAGCCGATGCCGGCACGCGCGCGCCGGTACATGGGCAGATAGGTGATGTCGCGCCCGTCGATGGTGACCTGCCCCGCATCGGGGCTGACCAGCCCGGCAATGGCGTAAAAGCAGGTGGTCTTGCCCGAGCCATTGGGACCGAGAAGAGCGATGATCTCGCCCCGGCAGAGCTCCATCGACACGTCGCGGATCACCGGCTTCTTGCGGTAACTCTTGCGCAAGCCGACGATTTTCAGCCCGGCATCGCCCCGGGTGAGCGAGAGATCCGGGGAATAGGCCATCTCAGTCGCCACCGGTCTGCAGGATAGTCCTGACCCGGCCTTCCAGCCGCCCGGCACCCCGCTCCAGATCGACGATCAGGCGATCCGCCGAAAGCGCATTCTGCCCCTGGGTCAGCAGCACCCCGCCGGTCATGATGATGCTGGCGTCGTCGATCGAATAGACGGCGCGCTCGGCCTCGGCCGCTTCGGCGCCGCTGACCAGCGTCACGCCCCCCGAGGCGATCAGGCGCGAGATCTGACCGGTGGCGTTTTCTCCGGTGGCATATTCGACCCGCACCAGCCCGGCGGAAATGCGCATTTCGCCCTGGCCGATCAGGACATTGCCACGAAATTCGGCGCTGCCATTGGCCTGGTTCACCTCCAGCGCATCGGCGGTGATTTCGATCGGCAGCGAAGCGTCATGGGCAAAGGCGCCGAAGGCCACCGCCGTACCCTGAGCCGCAAGGGGCGCGGACATGAAAATGGCCAGAAAGATCGCCAGAACCACCACAACACTCTTGTTCATCCGCTGGTCCTCATTCGTTTTCGGCAAGCCCGGGCATGTATATCATCCTTACACCCTCATTGAAAACCAGAAGGTAGGCACCGGGCGCATCGCCGCGCCGTTCCAGCGCCACCCGGCCGGCGCTGATCTCGCCACCGGGGCCCCGGGCCTCGACCGGACCGATGCTCTCGGCCCAGGTCCGATCCATGCCGGCGCGCAGTCCCTCGGCCTCGATGTGGTAGCCGGTGGAGCTGTCGAGCACCACCCCGCCGGTCATGGTGAGCATGTCGGCGCTGCGATCCACATCGGCGCGTCCGGCACTTATCTGCACCTCGCCCCCGTCCGGGGTGGCGATCTCGGCGGTCAGGCCGATCATGGCGAAGCTGGCCGGATCGTCCGGGGCGGGTTCGGCGGTGGCGGCGGAGAAGGAGAGCGCTGCCCCGTCCTCGGTGACGCCGGAAAACCGCGCCCCGCTCACCCGCTGGTTTCCGGTCAGATCGTCCAGATCCACCTTGGCAAAGGCCAGGGCACGATTGGGGTCGATGGTACGCGCGATCAGAAACATGGTCGAGAGCAGCACCAGAGCCAGCACCGGCAGCAGGACCCTGAGCCAGGCAATCAGGCGCGAATAGGTGTTGTCACGGGCGGCCATATCGGCTCCACGGCGCAATTGGGGGTATGTCCTGAACTTAGCACGGGATGGGCACATTCCAAGGGCTTCCAAGAGCGACGGACAGGCACCGGCGGGGCCTTGCCGGGCGAAGCGGCCTGCAGGCGGCTCAATGAGCGAAAATGTCGATCTCCGCCCAGCCTTCGAGATCCAGCAGCGCGCGCTGGGGGAGAAAGCCGAAACAGGCCTCGGCCAGCGCCGTGCGCCCCTCGCGGGCGAGGCGCTCGTCCAGTACCTCGCGCAGGCGGTGCAGGTAGAGCACGTCGGAGGCGGCATAATCGAGCTGCGCCTCGCTCAGATCTTCGGCGCCCCAGTCGCTCATCTGCTGGAACTTGCTGATATCCACCCCCAGAAGCTCCGCGAGCAGGTTCTTGAGCCCGTGGCGGTCGGTATAGGTGCGCACGAGCTTCGAGGCGATCTTGGTGCAATAGACCGGCGCGGCCAGGGTGCCGAAGGCATGATACAGGGCGGCGATGTCGAACCGACCGAAGTGAAACAGCTTCAGCACCTGCGGGTCGGCCAGCATCGCCTGCAGGTTCGGCGCCGCGCTCTGACCGCGGGCGATCTGCACCAGATGCGCCTCGCCGTCGCCCCCTGACATCTGCACCAGACACAGCCGGTCGCGGTGCGGATTCAGCCCCATGGTCTCGCAGTCGATCGCCACCACCGGGCCGAGATCAAGCCCGTCCGGCAGGTCGCCCCTGTAGAGATGATTGGCCATATGGTCTCTCCAGTTTTTCCCGTGATACGCCGGGTGCGCGCGCGGTTCAACTTCACAAAGGCTTTGGCAAAACGCACAACATCATATAATGATAACGCAATGTGACGATATGAGCCCGGCGCGAGACCGGGGCAGACAGGGAGGAAAAGATGCTCGAGGGCTGGAAGGAAATCATGGTGGAAAACCCCGCCTTTTATCTCGGCTGGGGGGGGCTGGTGATCGGGATCGTGTTCGGCTTCATCGTCGAGCGCACCAATTTCTGCACCATGGGCTCCATCTCGGACATCAACGCCTTTGGCGACTTTCGCCGCTTCCGCTCCTGGCTGATGGCCGGCGCCGTGGCGATGCTCGGCGTGGCCTGGCTCGAGCGCGCGGGCCTGGCCGACATGTCACTCTCCATGTATACGGGGGCGAATTTCATCTGGGGGTCGAATATCGTCGGCGGGCTGGTCTTCGGCATCGGCATGGTGCTGGGAGGAGGCTGCGTGTCCAAGAACCTGGTGCGTGTGGGCGGCGGCGATCTGCGCTCGCTGGTGGTGCTGATCGTGATCGGCATTTCCGCCTTCATGACCATCGGCGGGCTGCTGGGGCCGTTTCGCGTGGCGGTGTTCTCGCCGCTGACGACCGACCTTTCGGCTCAAGGCATCCAGGACCAGCGGCTGGGCTCGATCCTCGCCGGCGTCACCGGGATGGAAGCCGACACCGCCGGGCTCGTCGCGCTGGTCGTGGTCGCCGGGGGGATCCTCCTCTGGGCGCTCAAGGACCGCGGCTTTCGCACCTCGCCCGCCCATCTCGTCGCGGCGATCGGCATCGGCCTGTGCGTGGTGGCGGGCTGGCTGCTGACCGCGCTCGCCTATGACGAATTCGCCGACAACCCGACGCTGATCTCGCTCACCTTCGCCCGCCCCGCCGGCGAGAGCATCGACTATCTGATGCGCTTCACCGCCTTCGGCGCGGCGAGCTTCGGCGTGGCCACGGTGGGCGGCACCATCCTCGGAGCCTTTCTCAGCGCGCTCAGCCAGAAGAAATTCGCGCTGGCAGGGTTCAACGGCACCGCGGACACGGCGCGCAATCTGATCGGCGCGGTGCTGATGGGCTTCGGCGGGGTGCTGGCGCTGGGCTGCACGGTGGGCCAGGGGCTCACCGGCTGGTCCACCCTGGCGCTGGGCTCGGGGCTGACGCTGGCCTCGATCATCCTCGGCGGCTTTCTCGGCATGAAGCTGATGGAGCGCCTCGCCTGAACGCGGTCGGGGCATTTTCGTCTTTTCCCCCGCACGCGTCCCGGTTATGGCGGCGGCATGGATAGCTATGCCCCGCCCGACACCCCGCTGGAAGTGCTGCACCACGACCACGAATTGCTGCTGGTGAGCAAGCCCTCCGGCCTGCTTTCGGTCCCCGGCAGAGGAGCGCATCTGGACGATTGCCTGCTCGCGCGGGTGCAGGCAGCCTTCCCGGAAGCGCTGCTGGTGCATCGGCTCGACCGCGACACTTCCGGCATCATGGTTTTTGCCCTGACCCCGCACGCGCAGCGGCATCTGGGGCTGCAATTCGAAAAAAAGCAGGTGAAAAAGGTATATATTGCAAAAGTTTACGGGCGTGTGGCCGAGCAGGAGGGTCGCGTGAACCTGCCGCTGGCGGTGGATTGGCCGAACCGCCCGCGCCAGCGCGTGGACTTCGAGAACGGCCGCACGGCGGTGACCGACTGGAAGCTGATCCGCCATGAGGAGAGCGCCAGCCGCCTGCGCCTGATGCCGCAGACCGGGCGCTCCCACCAGTTACGGGTGCACATGAAGGAGATCGGCCACCCGATCCTCGGCGACCCCTTCTATGCCGAGGGCCCGGCGCGCGACGCCCCGCGGCTGATGCTGCACGCCGAGAGCCTGCGCCTGCGCCACCCGGATGGCGGCAAGGGACTGACTTTCAAGGCAAAATGCCCGTTCTGACATATGCCGGCATATCGCTTCCCTTGCCATTTCACGCCAATCCTGCTTGAGTGAGGCAAAGCTTCAGGAGCGCAGCATGCACCAGCCCGTCATCACCGGCACCGGCATCTTTACCCCGTCCGAGACCATCAGCAATGCCGAATTGGTCAAGGCTTTCAACGCCTTTGCGGACAAGCAGAATGCAAAGAACGCGGCCGCGATCGAGGCCGGAGAAGCAGAGCCGGTAGGGTATTCCAGCGAGGAATTCATCGTCAGTGCCTCGGGCATCCATCAGCGGCATGTGCTTGACAAGAAAGGGATTCTCGACCCCGACATCATGCACCCGCTGCTGCGCGAGCGCGCCGACAGCGAGCCGGGAGTGATGGCCGAGATGGGGCTGGAAGCGGCGAAAACGGCACTGGCAGCGGCCGGGCGCACGGGCGAGGAGGTGGACCTGATCATCTGCGCCGCGTCCAATCACGAGCGCCCCTATCCTGCAATTGCCATTGAAATTCAAGAGCTTCTGGGCGCGACCGGCTTTGCCTTCGACATGAACGTAGCCTGCTCCTCGGCCACTTTCGGCATCCAGGCCGCGGCTGACATGATCCGCGCCGGCTCGGCCCGCCGGGCGCTGGTGGTGAACCCGGAGGTCTGCTCGGGCCACCTGGAGTGGCGCGACCGCGACTGCCACTTCATCTTCGGCGATGTGGCCACCGCCACACTTCTGGAGCGCAAGGAGGACGCCAGGGCCGGGCATTTCGAGATCATCTCCACCCGCTGCCTCACCCAGTTTTCGAATAACATACGCAACAACAACGGCTTTCTGCGCCGCACCCGGCCCCATGGCATGGAGGACCGACGCGACATGCAGTTCATGCAGAACGGGCGCAAGGTGTTCAAGGAGGTGCTGCCGATCGTCTCGCAACATATCCTCGCACATCTCGAGGATAACGGCATCGCACCGGGCGATCTGAAGCGACTGTGGCTGCACCAGGCCAACAAGGCGATGAACGATTTCATCGGCCGCAAGGTGCTGGGACGGGTCCCCGAGCCGAATGAGCAGCCCAATATCCTGCAGGATTACGCCAATACCTCCTCGGCCGGGTCGATCGTCGCCTTTTCGAAATATTCCGATGACCTGAAAGCTGGGGATACCGGGGTGATCTGTTCCTTCGGAGCCGGATATTCGGTAGGATCGGTGATCGTGCGGCGGGAATGATTTCGGAATCCTGACGCAATCCGAGCGGCCGGGGACGGATCTCCGCGTGGCGATGTCTGCCGCCGTCCTCTTCCGAAACCGGAAGCGGGCTTTCGCGCCACATGAATATCCCGGCATGACCTCAGAAGATACGGGCCCTCGGAGGAAGCCGGAAGGACCCATCGGCAAGGGCTGCCAGCACCGCCCCCAGCGCCGTGGGCTCCAGCATCAGCAGCGTACCGGGCACGTCGAAGGCCAGCCTGACCTGCCCGCTTTCGTCCACTTCGTTGGAGGTGCCGATCTGCCCGCCCGGGTGCATCCCGAGCCCCTCCAGCGGCCAGACCAGCCCGGTGCCCTGCGCCCGGACCGGGGCCAGCGCAAACAGCGACAGGCGACTGCCTGCAGGCAGATCGAGACCGATCTGCCCCGGCACATGCAGGCACAGATCGTGCTCGCCCAGCAGCAGCACCGGCGAACCTTCGTGGCGCACCAGCACGTTGAGTGCCGCCAGAGTGTGATCCAGGCGCCCGCCGAGGAAACCCACGGCGAGAATCAGCGGCGCCGAGATCACGCGCAGCACCTTGGCAAAGTCGGTACTGTCCTGCTCGGCGATCCGGCAGATGCGCTCGGGCGGGAAAGTCGCGGCGAGGTCGGGAGCGAGCGAATCCATGTCGCCGATGACCAGCTCCGGGCGCAGCCCCCAGCCCAGCGCACGCGCGGCCCCGCCATCGGCGGCGATGAGCCTTGGCGCGCGACTTAACGCTTCTTCAAGGGTTGCCCGACTACAGTCACCGCCGCCGATCACGGTCACCCTGTCGCTGAATTGGAATTCTGGCTCCGTCATGCTATCCATTGTATCGTATTTGGAAACCGGCCACATTCCTGCCGCGAAAAAATACCCTATTTATCGCGAAATCGTGCAATTTGCCGACTGGTTTCTTGGTAAACACATCCTTGCTGGATCGGGGGAGAAAGCGAGCGGAAAATGGTGAGTGCGAATAAAATCCTTACGGTATCCTACGGCACGTTTTCGTGTACCCTCGAGGGCTTTGACGACCCGTTTTCCACCATGCGCTCCATTGCGGAATATTTCCGCGACCTAGCCGCCGATGACCGTTATTTCGGCGCCGAGCCCCCCCAGCCCGATGCCGAGATGCTGCACCGGATCGCCGAGCGCGAACTGCGTCGCCCGGTGGAGGCGCGTATCGAAGAGAGCGGTCTGATCCTGCGACAGGCCGATGACCTGCCCGCCGATGAAGCCGATGAAGATGCAGCTGAAGCAGTGCAGGCCGCACCGGAATTGACCGAAGAGGCGCAAGAAACCGCCGCCGAGATCGCACAGCCAGAAAGGAGGGAAGAGGAAGCTCCCCTCACCAAGGCAGAGCGCAAGGCCCGGCGCCGGGCCAGACAGGCGAGGAAAGACCGCAGGCAGAACCGGGCAGAAGCGGCCCTGCCCGCCGAAAATCCCGAGGCGGGAACCAGCACCGATGCGCTGCAGACGCGGAAGCGGCCTTCCGCGCCGGAGCAGCCCGCCGCCACCGAGGCAGACCTCAGCGATGCTTCCATCGCCGCCAAGCTGATGCGCATCCGCGCCGTCGTGGAAAGCGGCGGGGACGATGCAGAAGACATCGCCGGCGAAAATGACACGATCGACCCGGCCCGAAGCGCGGATTTCTACGCGGATATCCGCAGAAAGCCACCCGCCGAAGCCGGAATGCTGGACGAGGAACTGCACGAAGAATTGCGCGCGGATCCGGGGGTGGCCATGCCAGGCACCGCCTCTTCCGGAGAAGATGCGGAGGAGGATCTGCTCGGGCAAATCGCTGAAGCGGCCAGGCAGCCGGAAGAGCCCGAAGAGCCCGCCGCCCCCCTTGCCGAGAAGGCCTTGACGGAATCCGGCGAGGCGGAAGACGGCGATTTTCTCGGCCGGAACG
The DNA here is from genome assembly GCA_027045905.1 of Paracoccaceae bacterium. Taxonomy (GTDB): domain Bacteria; phylum Pseudomonadota; class Alphaproteobacteria; order Rhodobacterales; family Rhodobacteraceae; genus JAAEUB01. The sequence goes on along the minus strand of JALTZY010000001.1, from coordinate 10,456 downwards.
CCTTCATCGACGACACGGAAGATGAAAACGACACCGCCCAGGAGCCGCCCAGACCTGTGGCCATCGCCCGCGTGATCAAGGTGCGCAAGGCACGGCAGGCACCCGCGGAAGAAGCGGGAGATGCAGCAGGGCAGGACAAGACGCCGCCGGAATCACCGGCGCCGGCTGCCAGCACCGATACGGACGAGCCTGCCCGGCCCGCTTCGCAGGTGGAAAGCAGCCTTTCCCCGGAGGACGAAGCCGCGCTGATGGCCGAGCTTGCCGAGGTCGAGCGCGAGGCGGCCCGGATGCATGCCCCGGATGCGGAGGGCGAAGATGCAGGTGAAGCAGACGAGATGAAGCAGGGCGAAGAGGAAGAGACAGCGCCCCGCCCCCAGCCCCGCACCGCATTCGATGACGGAGATATCGCCGGGGCGGATGCGATCGACCGCATCCTGGCCGAAACCGACGCCAAGCTGATGAGCGACGAAGCCAGCCGGCGGCGTGCCTCGATTGCCCATCTGCGCGCAGCGGTACAGGCCAAGCGGGCCGAGCGGAGCGGCGGGACGAAGGCCGAAGAAGCCGGGCCGGAAGCCGCCGATCCGTATCGCGAGGATCTGGGCCGGGCCGTGCAGCCGCGCCGCCCCGCCGCCACGGTCCAGAGATCCGCCCGGCGCATGGCTCCCCTGGTTCTCGTATCCGAGCAGCGCATCGACACCGACAAGCCCGAGGAAGCCCGTCCGACGCCGGTCGGCCGAGGAGAGCCGGTACGCCCGCGCCGGGTGCAACCCCAAGTCAAGGCCAACGCTCCGCGGGCCGGCGAAGCGGGCAAACGCGGCCCTGTGCAGGAATTCTCGGCCTTCCTGGAGAAGCAGGGTGCCTCCAGCCCCGAAGAAATGCTCGAAGCCGCAGCCGCTTTCCGCATTTTCGTGATCGGGCAGGAGACTTTCTCGCGTCCGCAGATCATGGGGCTGGTGCTCAAATGCGACCAGGGAGCCGCCCTGACCCGCGAAGAGGGGCTGCGCGCCTTTGGCAAGCTGATCCGCGAAGGCGTGATCAGGAAGATCCAGCGCGGCCGCTACACGGTCTCCGAAAGCACCCGCTTCCGCCCTGGCCAGGCCCGCGCCAGCGCCTGATCAGGCGAAACGCACCGAAGACGAAAACACGGCGGGCACTGGCCGGGCCCGCCCTTTCACCTTTCATATGGGTCCTGTTCGGGGTCCTGCGGGTAGCTGTCCGGCCCGGCCTCCGGATCCGGCTGGCCGACGCCGAGAAAGATGCGCCTGAACGGCAGCGCCCAGAGGATGCCCAGGCCGATATAGAGTGCCAGCTCCAGCAGGATCGGCGGGCGGTCGATGAGCGAGACCAGCTTCACCGCCGCCACGATATAGGCCGGCAACCATACCAGCAGCAGCAGGATCGAGAGGCGCTTGCGGGTCTTGTAGGAGAGTGCCATGCCGGTCAGTCCTGAAACGGGTCGGTGACGAGGATCGTGTCCTCGCGCTCCGGGCTGGTGGACAGGAGCGCCACCGGGCATTTGATCATCTCTTCCACCCGACGCACATATTTGATCGCCGCCGCCGGCAGGTCGGCCCAGGAGCGCGCACCCTCGGTGGTCCCGCTCCAGCCCTCCATCTCCTCATAGACCGGCACCACGCGGGCCTGTTCGTCGGCGGTCGCCGGCAGGTAGTCGAGCCGCTTGCCGTCAAGCTCGTAGCCTACGCAGATCTTCAGCGTGTCGAAGCCGTCGAGCACGTCGAGCTTGGTCAGCGCGATGCCGTTGATCCCCGACAGCGCGCAGGTCTGGCGCACCAGCACCGCATCGAACCAACCGCAGCGCCGCTTGCGCCCGGTGGTGGTGCCGAATTCGTGCCCGCGCTCGCCCAGCCGCTGGCCGTCCTCGTCGAACAGTTCGGTGGGGAAAGGTCCCTCGCCGACACGGGTGGTGTAGGCCTTGACGATACCGAGCACGAAGTCGATCGCCCCGGGGCCGATGCCGGTGCCGGTGGCCGCCTGCCCGGCGATGACATTGGACGAGGTGACAAAGGGATAGGTGCCGAAGTCGATATCCAGCAGCGCCCCCTGCGCGCCTTCGAACAGGATGCGGCGGCCGGACTTGCGCTTGTCATCGAGCACCTTCCAGACCGGCCCGGCATATTGCAGAAGCTCCGGCGCGATGGCGGTGAGCTCCCCGATCAGCGCCGCGCGGTCGATCAGGGGCAGGCCCAGCCCCTTGCGCAGGGCATTGTGGTGGATCAGGGCGCGGTCCACGCGCAGGCTCAGCGTCGCCGGATCGGCGAGGTCGGCGACCCGGATCACCCGGCGCCCCACCTTGTCTTCGTAGCAGGGGCCGATGCCCCGCCCGGTGGTGCCGATACGCGCGACCTTGTTCTGCGCATCGCGCGCACGGTCAAGCTCGCCGTGAAAGGGCAGGATCAGCGGCGTGTTCTCGGCGATCATCAGGGTCTCGGGACTGATCTCGACGCCCTGCGCGCGCAGGCCCCTGATCTCTTCGAGCAGGTGCCAGGGATCCAGCACCACGCCGTTGCCGATCACGCTGAGCTTGCCGCCGCGAACCACGCCCGAGGGCAGCGCGTGCAGCTTGTAAACCGCGCCGTCGATCACCAGCGTATGCCCGGCATTGTGCCCGCCCTGGAAGCGCGCGATCACGTCGGCGCGCTCGCTGAGCCAATCGACGATCTTGCCCTTGCCCTCGTCGCCCCACTGAGCGCCCACGACTACCACATTGGCCATGTTTCCCTCCCGGTCCGGCATGCCCCGCGCCGGTATAGCCGCCACGGCGCTCCCAGGAAACAGCAAATTCGCCGCAATCGTCTCCGAGAGCGCTTCCGACACGGCCGGGGCTGGACAGAGCCTGCCCCGGTGATACATTTCCGGGCAAAAGGGGTATTGGTCATGGGCATTTTCCTGCGCTGGTTGTTCGCCTTCTTCCTGGTGGCGGCGACTTTCAATCCTACCAGGTGGAATTTCGTCCGCTGGGCGATGGACAATTACGCGACCGAGACGCCGATCACGGTTTTCCTCGCTATGATCTTGCTGATCTGCTACGTCATCTATATCCGCGCCACCCTGCATTCGATCGGCCTGTTCGGCATCGTCCTGGTGGCGGCGCTGGTCGCCTCGCTGATCTGGGTGCTGATAGATCAGGGGCTGCTGACGCTGGAAAACAGCGATGTGAACATGTGGCTCGGAGTATTTGCACTCTCGGTAGTGCTGGGAATCGGACTGAGCTGGTCGATCGTGCGCCGTGCGCTGTCGGGGCAGCTGGACGTGGACGACCGGGACGACGATTAGCAACCGCATTGCCCGGGACCCTGGATCCTGCCGGCGGTTGCTCCGCCCGCTCAAAAGGGCTTGCAGGTGATGCGATCAGCGCATAGATACGGGCGGTCAACAAATTCGGGCCGCAGCCATGGAAACCGTCATTCTCACCATCCTGCTGATTTTCGCCGTGGCACTGATCGCAGTCGTGCTGCTGCAGCGCTCCGAGGGGGGCGGGCTCGGCCTTGGCGGCGGCGGCGGTGGCGGGGTCATGTCGGCGCGCGGCGCGGCCACGGCCTTGACCAAGCTGACCTGGCTCCTCGGCATCGGATTCTTTGCCGCGGCCATGGCGCTGACGGTACTCTCGGCCAGGAATGCGGGCAATTTCTCGGTCATCGACGAGGGCGATATTCCGCAAGCCGGATCGCCGGCACTGCCGGACAACCTGACCCTGCCGGCGGGGACGGATTTCGGCCAGAGCCCGGCAGGGACGGACGTGACCGATCTGATGCCACCCGTGGTCGATGAGCCGATTACGCCGCCGCCAGCGGATTGACACCCAGCAGCACCATACCTTGAGGGATGGAATTTTTCTGCCGCATCATGTAGGCGCACCATTGCCTGAATCCACGAATCCCGCTATCTCTTGAGTCCCGTGAGGGAGGGCCGGAGAGCGGATCTTCCCTGCAGGACAGACCATCACGGGGATGCCGCATGGCACGATATATCTTCATCACCGGCGGCGTTGTTTCATCCCTCGGCAAGGGGCTCACCTCGGCCGCGCTCGGCGCGCTGTTGCAGGCGCGCGGCTTTTCGGTGCGGCTGCGCAAGCTCGACCCGTATCTGAACGTGGATCCCGGCACCATGAGCCCGTTCGAGCATGGTGAGGTGTTCGTCACCGATGACGGGGCGGAGACCGATCTGGACCTCGGCCATTACGAGCGCTTCACCGGGGTGGCGGCGCGCGCGACCGATTCGGTCAGCTCCGGGCGCATCTATTCCTCGGTGCTCGAAAAGGAGCGGCGCGGCGACTATCTCGGCAAGACGATCCAGGTGATCCCCCATGTCACCAATGAAATCAAGGACTTCATCAATATCGGCGATGATGAGGTCGACTTCCAGCTTTGCGAGATCGGCGGCACGGTGGGCGATATCGAGGCGCTGCCCTTCTTCGAGGCGATTCGCCAGTTCTCCCAGGACAAGGCGCCGGGCCAGTGCATCTTCATGCATCTGACGCTGCTTCCTTTCGTGGCCGCTGCCGGCGAGCTCAAGACCAAGCCGACCCAGCACAGCGTCAAGGAACTGCGTTCGATCGGCATCGCGCCCGATATCCTCGTCTGCCGCTCCGAGCACCCGATCCCGGACAAGGAACGTGACAAGATCGCGCTGTTTACCAATGTGCGCCGCGACGCTGTGATCCCGGCCTATGACCTGAAGTCGATCTACGAAGCGCCCATGGCATTCCACAAGGTCGGGCTCGATCAGGCGGTGCTTGATGTCTTTCGCATCAGTCCGGCACCCAAGCCCGACCTCAGCCGCTGGCGCGATGTCGAGGACCGCATCCACAATGCCGAGGGTGAAGTGCGCGTGGCGGTGGTGGGCAAATACACGTCTCACACCGACGCCTACAAATCCATCGCCGAGGCGCTCACCCATGGCGGCATGGCCAACCGGGTGCGGGTGCGCGCCGAATGGGTCGATGCCGAGATCTTCGAGGCCGAGGACCCGACCCCGCATCTGGCCGATTTTCACGCCATCCTGGTGCCCGGCGGCTTTGGCGAGCGAGGCACCGAGGGCATGATCCGGGCGGCGGAATTCGCCCGCACCCGCAACATCCCCTATCTGGGCATCTGCCTCGGCATGCAGATCGCGGTCACGGAAGCGGCGCGCAACCTTGCCGGAATCACCGATGCCGGGTCCGAGGAATTTGACCTCGAAGCCGGGAAAAAGCGTTTCACCCCGGTTGTTTACCACCTGAAGGAATGGGTGCAGGGCAATTACACGGTGCGGCGCGAACACACCGACGACAAGGGCGGCACCATGCGGCTGGGCGCCTATACGGCGGTGCTGGAAGAGGGCTCGAAAGTGGCCGCTGTCTATGGCGCGACCGAGATCGAGGAGCGCCATCGCCACCGCTACGAGGTGGATGTGAAATACCGCGACGCGCTGGAAGCGGTGGGGCTGAAATTTTCCGGCATGTCGCCCGACGGCAAGCTGCCGGAGGTCGTCGAATGGCAGGATCACCCGTGGTTCATCGGCGTGCAGTTCCACCCGGAACTGAAGTCCAAGCCCTTCGCCCCGGCGCCGCTGTTTGCCGATTTCATCCGCGCCGCCAAGGAGGTCGAGCGGCTGGTTTAGAAGTACATGAGAGGAAACCATGGCCAAGGGATACTGGATCGGGCGGGTCGATATTTCGGATCCGGACCAATACGCGAAATACATTGAGGCCAATGCCGCGCCTTTCGCCAGATACGGCGCGCGGTTTCTGGTCCGCTCCGGCCGGTTCGAGAACCCGGAGGGTACCAGCCGTTCGCGCAACGTGGTGATCGAATTCCCCTCCTACGAGGCGGCGCTGGCCTGTTACCAGAGCCCCGAATACCAGGCCGCCAAGGCCCTGCGCGATCCGGTCAGCGAGGCCGATCTGGTGATCGTCGAGGGCTATGATGACAAGGGCGGCGCGGTGGGCCAGCCATGAAGCCGGGTCTGCTCCAGCGCCTGTTCGGCCCCGCGCCCGGCACGCTTCCGCCGAGCGATGCCCGCATTGCCCTCGCCGCGCTGCTGGTGCGCATTGCCCGCTCGGACGGCGATTATGCGCCCGTCGAGATCGCCCGGATCCGCGACATCCTGGCCGATCGCTACCGGCTCGGTGCGGGCGAGACGAGCGATCTGCTGCTGGTGGCGGAGAATCTGGAGCGCGACGCCCCGGACACCGTACGCTTCACCCGCGCGATCAAGGATGCGGTGCCCTATGAGGAGCGCATCGCCGTGGTCGAGGCAGCCTGGCGGGTGGTGCTGGCCGATGGGCACCGCTCCGAGGAAGAAAACGCCCTGATGCGGCTGATTGCCAGCCTGCTGGGCGTCAATGACCGCGACAGCAATCTGGCACGCAAGCGGGCGCGATAGGCACGGGGCGGCGACCCGACGAACAGACAGAGGGCGCAAAGGCCGTTGCATTTCCCGGCTTTTTCGGTCCTACTGTGGCAATCGTCACTAGGAAGACCGCCCCGCCCGTGAAAGACAGCGCCACACCCGTCATCGAGATCCGCGACCTGCACAAATCCTTCGGCCCGCTCGAAGTGCTCAAGGGTGTCGATCTGGCGGCCCCGCGCAGCCATGTGGTGGTGCTGATCGGCTCTTCGGGCTCGGGCAAGTCCACGCTTTTGCGCTGCGCCAATCTCCTGGAATACGGCCAGCAGGGCGATATCCTGTTCGAGGGCGAGCCGATCAAGTGGAAGGGCTCGGGAGAGCATCGCCAGCCCGCCGACCGCGCCCAGGTCATGCGCATCCGCACCAATCTGGCCATGGTGTTTCAGCAATTCAACCTGTGGTCGCACATGACCATCCTGCAGAATGTCATGGAAGCCCCGGTCACGGTGCTCGGCCGCGACAGGGGCGAGGTGGAAGCGGCGGCGCGTCGCTACCTCGAAAAGGTCGGCATTGGCGACAAGGCCGATGCCTGGCCCTCGCAGCTTTCCGGCGGCCAGCAGCAGCGCGCCGCCATTGCCCGGGCGCTTTGCATGGAGCCCCGGGCGCTCTTGTTCGACGAGCCCACCAGCGCGCTTGACCCGGAGCTCGAGCAGGAGGTGGTGCGGGTGATCAAGGAGCTTGCCCGCGAAGGGCGCACCATGGTCATCGTCACCCATGACATGCGGCTCGCGGCGGATGTTGCCGACCATGTGGTATTCCTGCACAATGGCAGTATCGAAGAAAAAGGCCCGCCGAGCGAGGTCTTCGGCAATCCGCGATCGGGGCGCTTGCGGCAGTTCCTGTCTGCAACCGCATCCGATTGAGGAAGGCATGAGCGACAATCTTGAACCAAAGGAGAAGCTCCATGAAAAAACTCGTACTCACCGCCGCCGCGCTGGTCATGTCCGCCGGCATGGCCCTGGCCGGCAGCCACGCCACGACCGTGCGCATGGGCACCGAGGGCGCCTATCCTCCGTACAATTTCATCAACGATGCCGGCGAGGTGGATGGCTTCGAGCGCGAGCTGGGCGACGAGCTGTGCAAGCGCGCGGGGCTGACCTGCGAATGGGTCACCAATGACTGGGACAGCATCATTCCGAACCTGGTGAGCGGCAACTACGACACCATCATCGCCGGCATGTCGATCACGCCGGAGAGAGACGAAGTGATTGATTTCACGCAGGAATACATCCCCGGCTCGCCCTCGGCCTATGTCGCGCTGTCCGACGACGTGGACACGACAGGCGGCGTGATCGCAGCCCAGACCGCCACCATTCAGGCCGGCTATGTGGCCGATAGCGGCGCGACGCTGGTCGAGTTCGCCACCGCCGACGAGACCATCGCCGCGGTGCGCAATGGCGAGGCTGACGCGGTGCTGGCCGACAAGGACTTCCTCGCGCCGATCGTGGCCGAGTCGGGTGGCGAGCTCAAGTTCGTCGGCGAAGACGTGGTGATCGGCGGCGGCGTCGGCATGGGTGTGCGCGAGAGCGATACCGAGCTCAAGGCCAAGTTCAACGCCGCGATCCAGTCGATGAAGGATGACGGCAGCCTGAACGCCCTGATCAAGAAGTGGTTTGGCGAAGACGCCCAGACCTTCTGATCCGTTACGGCAAAAGAGGGCGGGGCCGGCGACGGCCCCCCTTTGCGCATGTTTTCCTGGTGCACCGATCCCGACACGCTCGAGGGCCTCGCCTGGCTCAGCTGCTACCTGACCACGGGCAAGCACATGGCCTTTTACCGCTCGTTCGGCACGGTGATGGTCCTGCTGCTGGTGACCGCCCCGGTGGCGCTGGCCTTCGGCTTTGCCGGAGCGATGGCGGCGCGCTCGCATTTCGCCCCGCTCAGCTGGCTGGGCAAGGGCTATACGGCGGTGGTGCGCGGGGTGCCGGACATCGCCTTTTTCCTGTTCTTCGTGATCGCGCTGGATCAGGGGATCGAATATCTCCGCCACAGGATCAAGTGCCCCGACTGGAGCGAGCCGATCCGCCAGGGCAATGATTTCGTGGTCTGCCCGGCGGCCAAGATGCCGCTTTCCACCGCGCCGCAATGGGTGCACGAGACCTATGGATTCGCGCTGGCCGTGATTACCTTTGCCATTGTTTTCGGGGCATTCGCGGCCAATGTCCTTTATGGCGGCATGCGAGCCGTACCGCGCGCGCAGATGGAGACCGCCGAGGCCTACGGGATGAGCCGCCGGCAAGCATTCTGGCGCATCCTCGTACCGCAGATGTGGGTCTATGCCCTGCCGGGTCTCGGCAATCTGTGGATGATCCTGATCAAGGCCACGCCGCTCCTGTTCCTGCTCGGAGTCGAGGATATCGTCTATTGGGCGCGCGAACTGGGAGGCTCCAAGACCTCGGCCTTCACCTATCCGCACCCGGACTGGCGGCTCTATTACTTCCTCGCGCTGCTGGCCTTCTACCTGCTGCTGACGCGGGTGAGCGAGATCTTGCTCGACCGGCTCATGGCCCGCCTCACCCACGGGCAGGCGACTTCGGGGGGTAAATCGACCGACAAGGGGCTGGCCATATGAGCATCAGAGCCTGTCTCGACACCATCGCCGCCTATGGCCTGCGCTCGATCGGCATCGGCGAGCGGCTCCTGCCCAAGCGCGATTTCACCCTGTGCGAACATTTCACCCTGATCGGCTCGGGGCTTTTGTGGAATCTCTATTTCGGCATCCTCGCGATCTTCTTCGGATTCTTCCTCGCCAATGCCATCGCCATGGCCAAGGCCAACCGCCGCTGGTGGCTGCGCAAGCCGGCGGAATGGTTCATCTTCGTGTTTCGCGGCTCTCCGCTCTTTATCCAGTTCTTCCTGTTTTACGAGGCATTCGTGCTGCTGCCGAAAATGGGCTGGGACATCAATCTCGGTTTTACCGAGATCACCGTCGAGACCCGCTGGCTGACCCGCGCCTGGCTCGGGGCGCTGATCGTGCTGATCCTCAACACCACCGCCTACAGCGCCGAGATCTTCTATGGCGCGCTGAAATCGATCCCGCGCGGCGATATCGAGGCGGCCGATGCCTATGGGCTGACCGGCTGGAAGCGCTACAAGCGCATCATCTGGCCGACCATGCTGCGGCTGGCCTGGCCTGCCTATACCAATGAAGCGATTTTCCTCTTTCATGCCACCACGCTGGTATTCTTCTCGGGCTTTCCAGCCTGGCGGCAAAAGGGGGATGCGCTCTATTATGCGAGCTATTTTGCCGACAAGACCTTCAACCCCTTCGTCGCCTATCCGATCCTGGCCGGCTATTTCATCCTGCTGACGCTGAGCGTGATCACCGTCTATGGCGCGATCAACCGGCGGCTCAATCGCCACCTGCCGCAGGAAAAGCAGCGCCGCCTGCGGGTCCGGCCAAACGTGATCCGCTGAGGTGCCCTTGCCCGTCTGGCGGCGCTGGGATAGGCTTCGCCTGCGATTTGATCAAATCCGGTGCGACATGAAAATCGGAATCCTCCAGACCGGCCACGCGGTGCCCGAAGTGCGCGAGGAGATGGGCGAATATGCGGAGATCTTCACCCGCCTGCTCGCCGGCCACGGCTTCAGCTTCGATCATTACATGGTGGTGGATGACGAATTCCCGTCCGGCCCCGAAGCCGCCGATGGCTGGCTCATCACCGGCTCGAAGCATGGCGCTTACGAGGATCTGCCGTGGATCAGGCGGCTCGAAGATCTGATCCGCGCGATCCGCGATTCGGGCCGGCCGCTGATCGGGGTCTGTTTCGGCCATCAGATCATCGCCCAAGCGCTTGGCGGCAAGGTCGAGAAGCACCCCGGCGGCTGGGCGGTGGGGCCGCAGGAATACCGCTTCGCCAACGGCACCGAGATGCGCCTCAATGCCTGGCACCAGGATCAGGTCACCGAGCTTCCCGAGGGTGCCGAGGTGCTGGCAGGCAACGATTTCTGCCAATATGCCTCGCTGGCGATCGGCGATCGGATCCTGACCATCCAGCCGCATCCGGAATTCACCCCCTGGCTGGTGGAAAAGCTGATCGAGACCCGC